>DBGBSM010000543.1:0-16971 GCA_048468815.1 Parabacteroides sp. | reverse complement strand
CGCCGCGAGGGCGTCTGCCGACGGCGCCTACCGGCGGTCTTCATTTTTTCTCTTGACAGAAAAAACGAAGCAAAAAAGGTCAAGGGCTACGTCCGCTTCGCTACATCCCGGCTTTCGTTCGCTAAAAGCCCCGAACTCGCTCCTTGCAGGAGCTCAAACAGCGTGGCTTTTTTAACGCTCTCTTTCAGCCGTGCTGCTTCACGCTCATCGCCCGAGGCCCGGGGGCCCATACGAAGAGGCCGGCTTTATTCAATGCGGTAGAAGCATACAGACCGGTTATATAAAACCTTCCGACCTTCCGGGCGTTCACTCCGTACCGTTTTTTTACGCTCCCTCATCGAGGCTCCCGGCTTCCATACGAGGTGGGTCGTGCTCAATTTTTGCCATGTACTCAATTCCTGTATAAAAAAACACGGAAACACAGAGCCGGCCTCGGGTGCCGGGCGAACGCTGTGTTTCCGTGGAAGTAAAAGTAACCGGATACGTTATACCGTCATGATTTCCTTTTCTTTGGCGGCAAACAAGTCGTCTACTTTCTTAATGAATTTATCGTGTATCTTCTGCACTTCCGCTTCGGCGTCTTTGGCCACGTCTTCGGGTGTACCGTCGGCCTTCACGCTTTTCTTAATCGCCTCGATGGCGTCGCGCCGTGCGTTCCGCACGCTGATTTTCGCCGTTTCGGCTTCCTGCTTCGATTGCTTTACCAGGTTGCGGCGCCGTTCTTCGGTAAGCGGCGGGATGCCCAGCCGGATGATTTCGCCGTTGTTCTCCGGCGTGATACCTACCTCCGAGTTCTGTATCGCCTTTTCGATTTCCTTGATAAGCGGCTTTTCCCACGGCGTAACGATAATCGTCTTGGCATCGGGCGTGGAAATCGACGCTACGTTCGAAAGCGGAACCAGGCTGCCGTAGTAGGGCACCTTCACGCCGTCGAGAATCTTCGGGTTGGCTTTGCCGGCGCGGATGCGCCCCAACTGCTCGTCGAGGTAGTCGATGGCGAACGTCATTTTCTCTTCCGCTCCGCTTACATATTGCTTCATCTCTGCCATAGCTGTTGCTGTTTTGTTTTTGCTTTTTTCTTTGAGTAGCAAAAGTAATAAAGTTTTTCAACCTGACAAACAAATCGCCTTTTTAGCGCCCGTTCCGGGGCGGATAAACAGAGAGGAGCGTCCGTACCGGGGCGTTCCCCGTCGCCGGGGATTAAGCCAGCCGTTCTTTCAGCGCGGACGGCAACACCGGCATGGCGCCGTTCTGCGTACAGACGTAAGCCGATACTTCCACCGCCAGTTGATGCGCGGCGCGTACGCTCTTCCCCCGCAGGAGCGCCGATACGAAGGTGGCCGTGAACGAGTCGCCCGCGCCCACCGTATCGGCCACCTCTACCCGGGGCGTTTCCACGAACGAGATTTCGCCCGGCGTAAATACGTAGCTGCCGTTTACGCCGCACGTCAGGATAAGCATTTTCAAATTGTATTTAGCCAGCAGAATCCAGCACTTGTCCTGCAAGTCGATGCCCGGATAGCCGAACATCCGGCTCACCGTTACCAACTCTTCGTCGTTTATCTTCAGGATGTTGCATTTACGCATGGAGTTACACAGAATCTCCTTCGTATAGAATCCCTGCCGCAGGTTCACATCGAATATCTTGCACTGTCCTTCGCCGTCGGGCATCGCATCGAGGAACCGGTTTACGGTTTCGCGCGACACCACGCTCCGTTGCGCCAGCGAACCGAAACAAACCGAGCGGGTTTGCCGGGCCAGCTCCTCCAGGGCCGGAGTAAACGGGATGTTATCCCACGCAACTCCTTCCTTTATATCGTAACAAGGCACGCCTGCCTCATCCAGTTCCACTTGCACCGTACCGGTGGGGTAGGGCACCCGCTCTATCCGGTAATTCAGACCCTTCGCATCGAAATTCTCCAGAATCTCGTTTCCCGGCTTATCGTCGCCCACGGCGCTCACCACACAGCTGTCCAGTCCGAACTGCGAAACATGATAAGCGAAATTAGCGGGCGCGCCGCCTATCTTTTTTCCTTCGGGCAGCACATCCCAGAGCGCTTCGCCCATTCCTACGATTAAGTTATTCATCGTATCCGTTTATTTATGGTTGATTTTGAAAGTATACAGCAACAAATAGAGCACTCCTGCCGTCATTACCGCCACGGCGCCCGCCTGGCCTACGGCATCGCTGGCAATTCCCATGGCCAGCAGAAATACGGTACCGCCGAACAGACCCATAATCATCAGCCCCGACACCTCGTTCTTCTTTTCGGGTGCGGCGAACAACGCCTCGGAGAAAACGATGGAGAACACATTCGAGTTACCGAGGCCGATCAGGGCGATACACGTATAGATGGCGGCCTGCGTGTGGAATACGAACAAGCCCGCCATAGCGGCCAGCATGCACAGTACGCTGGCGGCGAAGAACGGCCTGGCGGGTATCTTTTGCAGCAGGAAAGCGCCCAGCAGGCAGCCGGCCGTACGGAAAATGAAATAGAGGCTGGTGGCGAAGCCTGCCTCGCCCAGCGTCATGCCGAGACGTTCCATCAGGATTTTGGGCGCGGTGGTATTGGTACCCACATCGATGCCTACATGGCACATAATCCCTAAGAACGACAACAGGATAAACGGCCTGCCCAGCAACCGCAGGCTGTCGCCGAAACCGGAAGCCTTGTCGGGCTGCTCTTCCCGGATGGGAGTAGCCGCCAGCAAGAAAATGGCCACGACCGCCGCTACCATATAAATCGGGAACAACACCCGCCAACCCAGGCCGAACGAAGGAATGGTTTGCAAAGCGCCCCATAAGGCGAGGTAAGGAGCCAGGAACGAAGCGATGGCTTTTACGAACTGGCCGAACGTGAGCGTACTGGCCAGTTTATCCCCCGTGATGATATTGCTCAGCAAGGGGTTCAGGGAGGTTTGCATCAGGGCGTTGCCGATGCCGAGCAACGAAAACGAGCAAAGCATGAGCGTATAGCTGTCGCCCCAAACAGGCAACGACAGCGATAAGGCCGTGACGGCCAGGCTCAATAATACGGTTTTCTTACGTCCGATTTTATTCATCAGCATGCCCGTAGGTACCGAGAAAATCAAAAACCAAAAGAATACCAGCGAAGGGAAGATGTTCGCCTTCGCATCCGATAGCCCCAGGTCGGCTTTTACATAATTGGAGGCGATACCCACCAGGTCGACGAATCCCATGGCGAAAAAGCAGCACATCACGGGAATCAACCGGATGTATCGAGTAGTCGTATTGTCTTTCATATCCTTTTCTTTCATTGAGTGATTAATGCAGTTTGTATATATCCAACGCCTTTACCGTATAGTGTCCGCCACCGGCGGTAAACCGCAGGCGGTTGTAGGGCTGCGACGGAAAAACGCGGTTGGTCATTGCGAACCGGCCTCCTTCGCCGAACGCCTCGATACTCGATTTATCCACGAACAGCCGGAGCCGTATATCCTTCGTCTCGGTTACCGGAGCCGCCGTTACGGCCGGGAAATCCGGGCTGAAGCCCGTTTCGCCGCTCCGGCTCCGGTCCGTTACGAACCGGTTGCGCACCAGGTCGTAGCTCATCGTCACTTCTTCTCCGTTTTCGTTGGAGAGGCTGAGAAGAATCTGCCGGGCGCCGGCGTTCCGGATGTGCATCACCACTTCGTACGCCCCGGTGTTATCCGGAAGCAATTCCGTTATTTCGTGCGTACCGGCTACCCGGAACGGCGGAACCGATACGCGCTCTTTCCGCATTTTCTCGATTTCCCGCGCGGGAACCGCTTTCAGATAGAGGTCGCCGTTGTGCCGGTAGAGCGACAAATCGCGCGCCAACGTGTTCTCTCCCCGGTATTGTTGGGTAGGGAGTGCGGCCTGGTATTGCCAGTTGCTCATCCAGCCCAGCGCGATGCAACGGCCTTCCGGCGCATGGCTCCAGGTAACCGTGGCGTAGTTGTCTTTGCCCCAGTCGAGCCATTTGGTCGTGGCGGGCGATTCGTTTACGAACGTTTTGCCGTCGAAGGTGCCCGTGAAGTACTGGGCGGCGCTGCCGCCGAACGGGCCGCCGGGGTTGAGGTTGCATATCAATACCCACTTCTTTTGGTTCGTGCCTTCCACGGGCAACTCTACCAGGTCGGGGCATTCCCATACTCCGCCGTGAGCCCCCTGCATGGCGCCGAAAACGCTTTCCTTTTTCCAAGCCTTCAGGTCGGCCGACGAGTAAATTTCCATCTGTTGTCCGGCCGCCAGCAACATCACCCAATGCTTGCCCGGTGCATACCAGCATACTTTCGGGTCGCGGAAGTCGCGTTCGGTGGAAGTCAGCACCGGGTTGCGTTCGTATTTGGTAAACGTGTGGCCGTTATCTAAGCTGTAGGCGATGCTTTGCGACTGGCAATCGCCCCACGGGGTAGGTTTGGCGGAGGTGTACAAGGCTACCACGGCTCCTGCGCCGAAACCGGCCGTGTTCTCGTAATCCACCACGCACGAGCCGCTGAAAACGGCGCCCCACGCATCCGGCTCCAACGCCACGCCCTCCTGCTTCCAGTTCACCAGGTCGGTGCTGGTGGCGTGTCCCCAGTGCATGTTGCCCCAGGTGGAGCCGTACGGATTGTATTGGAAATACAAGTGATACACCCCGTCTTTGTAAAACATGCCGTTCGGGTCGTTCATCCAGCCGTAGGCCGGCGTATGGTGGTACACCGGGCGGTACTTTTCCCGGTTGGTCGTATCGAAGGTGTCGGAGAGCGCGATTTCTTTCCAGCATATCGATGCCTGCGGAACGTTCTGTATGTCTACGGCTACCGGTTTTCCTTCGAATCCGGCCAGGTCTACCGGCACGTAGTAATCTGTTTTTTCCCGCGCCAGGCGCACGTTCATTCCCTTTACCGCGCGGTTGCCCGCTACGATATATACTTTGCCTTCGGGCGCGCTGTCTTGTACGGGCAGCAGCAGGTACCGGGCGGCACGTTCCACGGAGACGATGTTTTGCTCGTTCGACAGGTGCCTGACGGTGAACGGGGCGCCGGAGGCCCGGGCCGTGCAGGTTACTGCCAGGAGCATGCCCAGGCAGGCCGCTTTCATTCGGTAAAAATGCATACGATGCGATTTCATGGTAGATGGTATGGATTAATAATAACTTACTTTCAGGTCGCTTATTTCCACCGTTCCCGAGTAGCCGTTGATCGACCACGGATTTTTTTGTATCCCGTAGATACGGTTCGTATAAGCCACGTTGTCGTTGATGTAAACCGTACAAACCGAGTTGTCGGTGCAAACGGTGATGCGGTATACCTGGTCGGCGGGCGTATCGAACAGGTAACCGTCTATCCCGGCGATAAATCCTTTACCTGCGTCGCCTTCCTCCTCGAAGTTGATTTTCCGCTTCCGGCCGTTGTCTTCCGGGTTTACCACGAGGGTGTAATACTTTTCCGAGTCGGTGCCCCGTGCAAACGAGAACCCGAACTTATCCGCCCGGCCGGCGGTTTTCACCGTGAACGAAATCCGGTTATGCACGTTCAGGCGGTTGAAAAGTACGTACGAGGAGCCGTTCAGCGTATAGGAGCCGTTATCGGCGGACGCCCCTTCGCTCTTTTCCATCACTTTCACGGTGCTCTCGGTAGCGTATTTCCGGGCGATGCTTTCTATCGGGCCGAACGACAAGGTGCCGTCCGTATGTTGAACAAGCCGGTGGGCCACTAAGTTGCCCGCCCATTCGGGTTCGGTATCGGCGCCTACATCCGTATTGTCGTTGCCCGGACGGGTGGGGCACCACCCCCAGATGTACCGGTTGTTCCCGTCGGAAGCCGTTTTGCCGGCATAAAACGCCCGCGAGTCGAGCACCCCTTCCTTGCCGTCGGGAAAGGCGAGCGGGTCGGTCTGCTTTTTCAATTCGGCCAGGGTACGCGCCTTGAAGTACTGCACTTTCCGGGAATACTTCGACATATCCGAGTAAACGAGGTACCACCAGTCGCCCATCTCGAACACATCCGGGCATTCGTAGAACCGGTCCCAGTGCATCGGCATAAATACGCCTGCGTGGGTCCACGTCTTCATATCGGCGGATGTATATTCGGCCAGTACCCCTTTGCCGTCTTTGGTGGTTGACACTACCATATGGTAAACGCCGTCTTTCCCTTCGAACACGAACGGGTCGCGGAAATCGTTCTTGCTATACCCGTCGGCATCGCCTTTCAGGTAGAACGTCCGGTCTTTGGTCCATGTCTCGAAGTCGGGCGAAGTAGCCACCATTACCACCTGGCCGTTCTCCGACGCCCCCGGCTGGTACTTGTTCCCGGTATAAAAGGTATAGTACAGCTTGTCGGCCGGATGGTAAATCGTACTGCCCGTACCGATGGCCGCATCCTGTTCGGCCAGGCCGCCGCAAGGAATCAATTCGCCCAAGGCGGTGTACGAAGCGGCATCGGGAGTACTCAATCCCCAAACGGGATGGTATGTGCCCGCCCGGTTGGGGCGGAACTCTTGCAGGTACAGGATTTTGAAGTCGCCGGCTACCGGGTCGTAAAAAGGCATCGGGTCGCCCACATACCCGGCGTACGGCTTGTAATACGTGTCGAAGCCCATGGCATCGGTCGGAGCGAAATAAGTCGCTGTTCCGTCCCAGTCCTTTTCGGTAAGTACCGGGTCGTTGTCGTCGCTGCACCCGGCGAAATAAGCCGCGAGTGCCGTTAAAGCAAGTGTATATAGCATTGTTTTCATAAATGATTATTATTTACCCGTTAAATAGTCGATTGCATTCTCCGTCATCCGGGCCACGTTGCCGTGGTACTGGTCGCCCGAGGCATCCACGTCGGAAGCGTACCAGTCGTAACAGCCCGAGCCGATGCATACGATGCCGCCCTTCGTGTCTTCCGCAGGGTACTCCCATACCACGATAGCTCCGTCGCCGCCGTATCCCAGGTCTACCCCGCCGGTTTGCTGGCGCCATACGTCTTTATCCGCATAGCCGCCCCAGTCGGAGCCGATGTGCCATTGGGCGGTGCTGTTGGTAATGCGGTAGCCGGCGTCGCAGGTATACACCTTGTCGGTTTCGCCCGCGTTCATCACCAGGTTCCGGTAAAGCGGGTGGCTTTCGTGTCCCTGAATAAAGAAATTCCACGGGCCGCCGGTGATTTCGCCGGTTTCCTCCGACCCTCCCCAGCAATTGTTCGGGTTATTGGCGTCTTTCGTAGCGCCCAGCTTGGCCGCATAGTACGTGGCGTAACGGGTAAGCAGCAAGTTCATGCCGTTGGTATACAGTTCTTTCATTTTAACCAGGGCGTTCACTGCTGCCGGGGCTGCTGCATCGAATTTGTCCATCGAATCGATTCCGCCGTCGATGTGTAGGTGCCACCACATCAGTTTGCATTCGCTCAGGTTCACCCGTCCGGCTTGTACGTCTTCGAACGAGACGTATTGCGAGTTGGGGATGTGGTTCAGCATCCAGGAAGCCGCTTCTTTCTCTTCGGCGTTCAGTAAATCCACGGAAGGCGCCAACCCTACGTATACCGCGCTCGGAACGTCGGTAGGGATTACCGTTACCCGATACACGGCCGTTGCCGTACGGTACGTTACCGTAAAGTCTACCGGGTCGGTGAAGTCGGCGGCCTGCCCCGGCGCCGGCGTTACGGCGGCGCCTTCGGTAACGGTAACGGCCGGAACCAGGTTCGTTACGTCCGTCGTTCCGGGCACGCGCACCGTAATGCTGCGTCCGGCCTGGTCGATTACGCCGGCATACGTTTCGTTCAGCTTGAACGAAAGGATTTTCGCCTCGTCGTGCTTCAACCGAACGGTATAGTCGGTATACACATCTCCGTTTGTCACCCGGATTACCTGTGGAAACGAGAAGTTTAGCACGTCGCCTGCTTTTACAGAGGCTTCCGCCCCCTCCGAAACCCCGATGGCGCTAACCGTTACGGCGTCGGTATCGTATACCTCGGGCACTCCTACCGTTACCGTTCCGGTTTCCTGTTCCACGGTTCCCGGATAGGCGTTATCCAGTTCGAGGGAAGTGAGGCCGGTTTCTCCGTTTAACCGGAGGTCCGACCGGTTGTCGTCGTTGCATCCCGGGGCGATGCACAGCATCGCGCTTGCCAGCAGGAGCAACCCTATTTTGTTGAATCGTGTTTTCATATCGTATGCTTTTAAATAGATTCGTATTACCATCCTCCGCAGTTTTGCGTATATTTTCCGTTACTGGCGCTCATCTGGGCGAACGGAATCGGCAGGTATTCGTTCTTGTTCCGGGTAAACGAGGCGCCCGAGTAAATAGCGCAATCGTTCGCCTCCTCGGCATAGAACTTGTTCAGCACGTCGGCGGCCTCGCCCCATCTTACCAGGTCGAAGAAACGTTCCGATTCCATCGCCAGCTCTATCCGTCGCTCGAATTTAACCAGTTTCAACGCTTCCTGTTGCGAATAACTTCCCGTATAGGGCTGTACGTTGAAACGTACGCCGTACTCCAGCTCGTAATCCGCCAGCATCGCCGTACTTTGTCTGGCCCGGTTGCGTACCTGGTTAATCAGGCCGATGGCTTCGCCGATACGGCCGTCGTTCAACTGCACCAGGGCCTCGGCACGCATCAGCAACACGTCGGCATAGCGCAATACGATGCGGTTCATCGGCGAACCCCACCACGCGCCTTTCACGAGGTAACCGCCGTCGGGGTCGACATTCTGTTTCAGCGTTACGTAGTAGCCGTACAATCCGTTGCTCCGGCTCCAGGTGGTCGATTCGTCCATCAGGTAGTTTTTGTTGAACATATAGGGAAAACCCGGCATGCCGACGGTGAGGAACAGGCGCGGGTCGGCGTAATCCGTTTGCGCGTCGTAGTCGCGGCTGTTGAACGAGTCGGGCAGCGGATAGCCGTCGGCATCTGTCCGGAATGCATTGACCAGGTTCTGGCTCGGCTTGTAAAAGTCGCAGCCGCCGTCGGTTACCCCCGGGATATTCGGCACGATCAGGCCGTACGACCAGTTGCAATTTCCTTTGTTGGTGCCGTCGTTCATCGAATATTGCATCGCCCAGAGCGATTCCGGGCCGTTCTCGTACTGCGGCTCCGGCCGGAAGTTATTATGGAAATCCGGCTCCAGCGCATACCCGCCTGCCGACAGTACGGCGGGGTCGGTGTATTTCACCACTTGCAGCAAATCTTCCGTGCTGATGCCGGTTACTTCGTGGTTCGCGGCGTTGTCTTGCCGGTAGGCTTTATATAAATAGGTCTTGGCCAGGTAAGCCGCTGCCGCGCCCAGGGTAGGGCGTCCCTTATCGGCTTGCTTGGCGGGCAGGTTATCGTAGGCGAACTGAAAGTCGCTTGCAATCTGTTGCCAGCCTTCGTCGTTGGTGTAGGTGGTATTGGACAGGTAATTGTATTCTTCGGGCGACAACGAGGCGTCGTCGGCGAATACGATGTGCTTGTACAGCCTTTTCAGCAGGAAATGGCCGTGCCCGCGCAGAAAACGCATCTCAGCGATCCGTTGCCGTTTCAGCGGGTAGGCGTTTTCGTCTACCTGTTCCAGCAATTGCAAAGCCGTGTTCACACGCGATATGCAATTGTACAGCCGTTGCCACATGTCGCTGATGTTCCAGGCGGTAGTCATAATGCCCTGCGAAACGTCGAGGGCGTGGAACACGTCGCCGTCTTCCGTACCGTTGCCGCCTTTATAAGCGTCGTCCGAGCGCACGTCGTAGTTCCACATCGAGAACGACGAGTTGATATCTTCTGCGGTAATCCACACCGCGTATGCCGAGATTACCAGGTTATCCACATACGCCGGGTCTTTGAGCTGTTCGTCGCCGATGGTTCCCTGGGGCGTCTGGCTTTCGAGGAAGTCGCTACAACCGCTGCCCAGCAGGGCGAGCCCCAACAGGGCCGTATAGAGTATCTTTTTCATAAGAAGCTGATTTATTTGTTAGAAGCTTACATTAAAACCGAAAGTCAGATTCAAGGGGATGGGATAGCCGAAGTTGGCGTTTTCGGGGTCTACGCCCGTAAAACTTTTGCTTCGGATCGTCAGTGCGTTCTGGGCGCTCAGGTAGAAACGCAACCGCTCCATCTTCATTTTTTTCGCCACTGCTTGCGGAACGCGATAGCCTACCTGTACGTTGCGCAGTTTCAGGAAAGAGCCGTTCTCTACATAGTAAGTCGAAACCCGTTTCTCGTTATTCAGGTCACTGCGCGACAGGGCCGGAATATCCGAGCCGGGATTCGCGGGCGTCCAGGCGTCGAGCACCCGTTTCCCTTTGTTCAGGAAGCCGATATTCAGGCCGCTCCACAGGTCGGTTTCTTTTTTCAGGTCGCTGATTACGTCTACGCCCTGCACTCCTTGCCAGAACATCGTGAAATCGAAATTTTTGTATTCGAGGTAGATATTCAACCCGTAGCTGAAGGCCGGAGTCGGGTCGTAAATCCACTGCTGGTCTTTTTCGTTGATTTCGCCGTTCTTGTCGAGGTCGCGCCAGCGGATGCGTCCCGGAGCGGCGCCCTCCTGCACGGCGTGGTTATCCACTTCTTCCTGCGACCGGAAGATACCGTCGGCCACGTAACCCACCTGCGAGCCGCTAGCATGCCCGATTACGCTCTGTACCCCATTACCGCCGAACGTTCCGTTGGCCGCTACCGTAGCCGGCAACGCCGTAATCTCGTTCCGGTAAGCGGAGAGGTTGGCGTTCACGTCGTACTTCAGTCCGAAGGGCGTGGTGTTCCGGTAACCCAGGTTCAGTTCGAAACCGGTATTTTTCATTTCCCCGGCGTTGATCCACTGGGTGCTGCCTTCGCCCATCGCGGCGATACCGGCCATTTCCACCAGGATATCCGTCGTTTTCTTGTGGAACCAGTCGAACGAGCCGTACAAGTGTTGGTTAAGCAAGGTGAAGTCGATGCCTGCGTTCGTTTGCGTGGTGGTTTCCCATTTTATATCGTCGTTGCCGATTTGGTTGCGCTTGAAACCCGATTGCAGGATACTTCCCCCGTTGGTGCCGGCTATGTCGTACGAAGTGCCGTAGCTTTGGCCGCCCGACTCGGTTACGCCGTAGTTGGGGATGTAAATCGTGTAACGGGCCGCGTTGGCGATTTCCTGGTTGCCCGTCTGTCCCCACGAGGCCCGTATCTTCAAATCGTCGAGCCACGACAGGTTTTTCATAAACGGCTCGCGGTTGATGCGCCATCCCAGCGAAAAGGAAGGAAAGGTGGCATACCGGTTGTTCTTGCCGAACCGGGAAGAGCCGTCGTGGCGCACTGTTGCCGAAACCAGGTACTTATCGTCGTAGGCGTAGTTCAGTTTCCCGAAGAACGAAACCAGCGAGTAGCCTTCGCCCGAGCCGTATGCCTGGGCGGTGCCCGAGCCGGCGTCGGGCCACATGTAATCGGGGGTCAGGATGGAAAAGTTTTCCTTATAGCCCGAGAAGCGGATGTCGTCTTCCCGGTTCAGTTCCATGCCGGCCATTACGTCGCCGCGGTGTTTGCCTGTTTCGAGGTTGTATGTGGCGACGGCATTCCACATCCATTTTGTCCAGTGTTCCTGCTTGGCTTCCACTGCATTTTTGTCGTTGGCCACGTTGCCCTCGGTAATGGGATAAGTAAAGATCCGTTGCGATTTCTGGGCGTAATCCAACCCGAAGGTCGAGCGGAGGTTCAGTCCCTTGAACGGATTCAGGTTTACGTATGCGTCGCCGAACATGCGCCAGTAGGTATACCGGTTATCCGCGTTCCGCTGTAACCGGGCCACCGGGTTTTCGCGGTCGGGATAACCGCCCACCGGTCCCGCATAGTCGCCGTTGCTGTCGTAAACGGGCAGGGACGGGTTGAATTGCAATACGTTCTGTAAAAAGCCGCCCGGCGCCTGTACCTCGGAGGTGCGGTTCAGGGTAAAGTGCTCGCCTACGGTAAGCATCTTGCCTATCAGGTTGTAGTCGGAATTCATCCGGGCCGAGAAGCGCTCGAAGTCCGACTCCTTGATAATACCTGCGTTCTTGTAGTAACCCAGAGAGAAGAACGAACTCCCTTTTTCCGAGCCGTTGCTCACGGATACGTTGTATTGCTGGATTACGCCGGTGCGGGTCGTTTCGTCGAACCAGTCGGTATCGGCCGCCGGAACGGTACGGGCGGCATCGAGGTACTTACTCATGCCGATACCGTTGAGCTTCGGATAGCCGTTCGCATCGTACCCCCAGGCGTAGCGGTACCCCAGGGCATTGGTATTCGGGTCTTGCCCCTCGTTTACATACGCCTGCCACATGGCGCGGCCGTATTCCTCCGCATTCAACACGTCCATCTTACGGGTATACAGGGAGGCTGCCACGGAAGCGTCGAAATCGATGCTCAACCGGCCGTCTTTGCCTTTCTTCGTGGTGACGATAATCACCCCGTTGGCTGCCCGCGAACCGTAGATGGAAGCCGAAGCGGCGTCTTTCAATACCTGGATGGATTCGATGTCGTTTCCGTTCAGCTCGTGCATGCCTGCTTTGGTAGGCACCCCGTCGATAATGTAAAGCGGATCGTTGTTGTTCAGCGTGCCGATACCGCGTATCCGGATGGTGGCGTTGCCGCTCGGATTGCCGTCGGCTGTGATGTTCATGCCGGGAACGCGACCTTGCAGCGCTTTCATCGGATTGTTCTCGTTCTGCTTGGCCAGCTCGTCGATGCTCACTACCGATATGGCTCCGGTAAGGTCGGCTTTGCGCTGGGCGGTGTATCCCGTCACCACGACCTCTTGCAGTAACTCGGTATTCTCTTTTAAAAGAATACGCAGGGCTGCTTGTGCTTTTACCTTGACCGTTTTGAAGCCGATATACGAAACAGCCAGCTGGGCGCCTGGTTCCACCGTGAGGGTGAAGTTTCCGTCCATATCGGTAATGGTTCCGTTACCGGGCCGGCCTGTTTCCACTACGGTGGCACCGATAACCGGCTCGCCGTCGGTTTCGGCTACCACCTTTCCTTGTACCGTGAGGCTTTGCGCCCCTACGGCCGTGCATATAAAAAGGAAGAATGCACAGAGAAGTAATTTTTTACTGCCTTCCATTTGTAGATGATATTAAATTAGTTAACTGTTGTTGTATTCCGGCAGACAAGCCGTTTGCAGATATAACTTTCGCAGGCAAAAATAGAGAAGCGCACAACAACAGGCTATAACAAAACAAACCGATGTTATTACATTTGTCACATGGGGCAGTTTCTCCGGGTGGCTATCACATCGGTCGCATGGATGTGACGGATGTAACAGGATTATTCTTTTCCGGGCTCCGGTACATGCTGGTATTCTTTGGGGGTAAGGCGGTAGGCGGCCTTAAAGCATTTGGCGAAGTAGGCGGGCGACGAGAATCCGGTAGCGTAAGCGATTTCGTTGATGTTCATCAGCTTTTGCCTGAGCAGCAGCGCCGCTTTCTTCAGCCGGTAATTCCGCAGGAAATCCACCGGTGCGGTGCCGGTAAGCTCTTTGATTTTCCGGTGCAGGTGGCCGCGCGACAGTCCGAGCGTATCGCTCAGCCGCTCTACGTTGAATTCGGGGTCGGCGTACACTTCTTCGAGCCGTGCCAGGAATTTGCGCAGGAACAGGTCGTCCATGTTTTCCACCTTGTCGGGGGCCGGCAGCAGCAGGTTGTTTTCTTGCAGCTTGTTCAGCAAGGCGGCCCGCAGCTTTTGCCGTTCTTCGAGCAGGCGTACGATGCGCAGCTTCACGTAGTCGATGCGGAAAGGTTTCCGGATATATCCGTCGGCTCCGCCGGAGATGCCGTACATTTGTTGTCGTTCGTCCGAAAGAGCGGTAAGCAGGATAACGGGAATGTGGCTCACGGCCATATCCGTTTTGATGCTGCAGCATAGCTCGAAGCCGTTCGTTTCGGGCATCATTACGTCCGACAGCACGAGCGAAATTTCGGTTTCTTCGCGGAGCAATGCTAAAGCTGCCTTTCCGTTCGGGGCGGTAAGCACGCGGAAGTTTGCGGCCAGTTCTTTTTCGAGGAAACTCCGTACTTCGTCGTCGTCTTCTACCACCAAAACGGTGTAGGGGTAGGGTTGCGCCAGGATAGCTTTTTCTTCCGTGTCGTCGAGGCGGGAAGCATCGTAGGCGAGCGGCGAAACGGGCAGTTCGGTAACGTGCTCCGTTTTCAACCTGGCTTTATCTTTCCATAGTATAACGGCGAAAAGGGTGCCGCGTCCCGGCTCGCTCGTTACGTTGACCTCGCCGTTGTGCATCTTCACGTACTCGTTTACCAGGTGCAGCCCGATGCCGGTACCCGTGCGGCTATTACCGGAATAGAACCGGTCGAAAAGGTAGGGCATGCTTTCCGTAGGAATGCCGGAGCCGTTGTCTTCCACGTGTATCGCAACCTGTTCGCCGTTATCTTTCAACTGCACGGCTACCTTTCCGCCTTCGGGCGTAAACTTGAAGGCGTTCGACAGCAGATTCACCAGCACTTTCTCCATCCGGTCGGGGTCGAGCCACAGGTGGCAACCGGACATGTCGGAAGCGAAGGTATAGGCGATATTCCGTACGCGGGCCATACTGTCGAAGTACGAGGTTACTTCGCGGGCGAACGACACGAGCTCGGTTTCGTGTATCGTGAGTTTTTCCTGTTTGTTTTCTATCTTGCGGAAATCGAGCAACTGGTTAATCACCCGCAGCAGGCGTCCGGCGTTTTTATGAATCAGCGTTAAGTCGGCGAGGTAAGGCGAGTCGTGCATCAGGGTGAGCAGTCTGTCGAGCGGGCCGAGTATCAGGGTGAGGGGAGTGCGTACCTCGTGCGAGATGTTGGTGAAGAACCGGAGCTTCGAGGCGGTTACTTCCTCGATTTCCGCATTCAGCGCCACCAGCTTGCGGCGTTGCTCTTCTTCTTTCCGGTTGATGGCGCGGAGTTCACGGTTTTTCGAGCGTATCTTCCGGTTGATGCGGAAAGCATACACCGACAGGGTAACGAATCCGATCATCAGCAGTGTGATGACGCCGAGCGAGTTTTGCAGGAAATCGAACCGGTCGAGCAGGTCGTCGATACGCTTCCGTTGTGTTTCGATACGTCGTTGGTAGTTGGCGAGTCGCTCGGCCTGGAGGAGCAGGGTGCGGGCGGCGGCCCGGTCTACAACACCGCTACTCAGGGGGATATAGTGGGCAACCTGCTCGCCGCGGATGAGTTGTACGGCGGTACGTATCACCTGTTCGCCTCCGGTGGGGTAAAGGAACGAGGCATTGATGCGGCCGTCGGCAATGGCTTCGAGCCCGGCGCCGGCTACGGCGTCCATGCCGATAACGGGGAGTTGCCGGCCGTGTACGGAGTCGACGGCCAGGAAGTGTTCGCGGGCAGCGATGGCCATCATGTCGTTGTGGGCGAATACGAAGTCGACGGGTTCGCCTGGAGCGAGCGTCTTTAATTGCTCGGCGGCTGTTTCGTACCGCCAGTTGCCTTCTATGCGGCGGAAAGTGAGGTCGGTACGGCTTTTCAACGCGTCGCGGAACCCGTTGTGCCGCTCTTGTGCGGGCGACGAGCCGGCCATGCCCCAGATTTCGAGGATAACAGCATTCGCGGGCAGCCGGCCGGCGGCGTACCGGCCGGCGGAAAGCCCTATTTCGTAGTTGTCGGCACCCACAAAAGCGGTGTACCGGTCGGTGTTTACTTTCCGGTCGGTGATGATGGTGGGGATGCCGGCGCGGCAGGCTTCTTCGGCTACGGCGGTGATGGGGGCCGACTCGAAGGGGGAAATTACCAATACGTCTACTTGTTGAGCGATCAGTTCGCGTATTTGCTCTATCTGGCGCTCGTTGCTGCTGTTGGCATCTTTCACGATCACCCGGATATGGTCGTAGTTGGAGGCTTCGATGCCTACTTCGCGAATCATGGCTTGCCGCCACGCATCGTCGAGCATGCATTGCGAAATACCGATTACATAGGTTTTTTCTTTATCCGTGCGTTTACAACCGGTACAGGTGCATAAAGCTAACAAAAGGCATAGAAGGTGTTTCATTCGGTTCAGCTTTTCAGATTGAGTGTCGAGGGGAAGCCGAAAGGAAATTAAACGCAGCGATACCGGGAGTTTTGGATGGGTTTTTATAGTAAAATAGCTGGGTTCTATGCCTCTGTGTCGAATCCCTGACTACCGGCTTCCGGCCTGTCCCCGGGTCGGGCTGCGCGTGTATTTTCCTTTAATTGTGAACCAATGTTCCTATCTTTTCCCCTTTCATCACTTTTTTCAGGTTACCCGGCGTATCCATGTCGAACACGATAATCGGCAAGTTGTTTTCCTTGCACATCGTGGTGGCTGTAAGGTCCATCACCTTCAGGCCGCGGGTATAGATTTCGTCGTACGTAATGTCGGTGAATTTAACGGCGTTCGGGTCTTTTTCCGGGTCGGCCGTATAGATACCGTCTACCCGGGTGCCTTTCAGCATTACGTCGGCCTCGATTTCGATGCCCCGCAGCGAGGAACCGGTATCGGTGGTGAAGAACGGGTTGCCGGTACCTCCCGATAATATCACGATATTTCCCTGCTCCAGCAGCTCGATAGCGCGCCATTTGTTGTAAAATTCGCCGATAGGTTCCATCCGGATGGCTGTAAGCACCTTCGCTTTAGCACCGATGGCGGTTAACGCCGAGCTGAGCGCCAGGCTGTTGATAACGGTGGCCAGCATTCCCATCTGGTCGCCCTTTACCCGGTCGAACCCTTTCGAGGCGCCGCTCAGTCCGCGAAAGATGTTGCCTCCCCCGATAACGATGCCGATTTGTACGCCGCTGTCGGCTATTTCCTTGATTTGCGCCGCGTATTCGGCGAGTCGCGTTTCGTCGATGCCGTATTGTTTGCTACCCATCAGCGATTCGCCGCTAAGTTTCAGAAGAATGCGTTTGTAGTGTGCCATGTTGTTCGTATGCGTATTAAGATGTTCTTTTTGCAAACTTAGGGAAAATAATCGAGTTTCGAAGCGGGTTCCGGCATTTTATGAACGGCGCGCGAACGTATATTAATTAAAAAAGAGGTACCGACAACGGCACCTCTTTTCCTG
>DBGBSM010000542.1:0-2745 GCA_048468815.1 Parabacteroides sp. | reverse complement strand
ACTTCGGAAGTATTCGAAGACCAGTTCTGGACGAATCAACAATTGGCCCGTTCGTATGTAAATAACTTTTATACTTGGGCTCCGGCTACGGCCAACCAGTATTTTACTTCCGAACAGTGGTCGGATAATGCCGTAGGGAATGCCGAAACCGACTGGGCCGATTTCCGGCAAACCAGTTTTACGCACCGGCAATACGATGCGCTCACGGCTATCGATGGGTTTACTGTACCCTGGAGTGGACAATATAAAAATATTCGTGCGGTGAATTTAGGTATCCAACGCTTGCCGGAGGTTCCCGACCAAAGTGAAGCTACTACCAACCAACTGTTAGCCGAATGCTATTTCTTCCGGGCCTGGTTGTATTTCGAGCTGGAACAATACTGGGGAGCCGTACCGTATATCGACGAAGTAATGACGGTGTTCGACGAAACCATGCTTCCGCGGATGAACCGGGAAGAACTGTTCGATAAGATGCTGGCCGATTGCGATAAGTCGATCGAGCTTTTTACCGCTTCGGGCGTAAAACCCCAAATCGGATTGGTCAATGTGGATGCGGTACGCATCATTAAATCGCGAATAGCCTTGTATGCCGCTTGTGCCGCCGATGCTGCGAAAAGCGGTTTGTACGAACGCCTGAACGGAGAAGAAAAGACGAAAGCGTTGTTCCGCTTTACCAAGCCGGCCTCCGATTACTATACCATCGCTTACAATGCCGTTAAGCCGGTAATCGGCGCCTATACGTTGGAACCGGAGTATAAAGATTTGTTTAACAGTCGTGAAGGACATACAAAAAATGAATCCATCTGGCCGATAATGTTCAACAAGGATAACCGCAGCGGATTTAATCCGGCCAGCAAGCACGCACCGGTAGGGAAATACTACGGTTCTTCTACCGACTTCGATAAATCGTGGGATGTACGTGGTTCGGCTTATCCTACCCAGGATTTGGTGGATTGCTATTACCAACAAGACGAAGCCGACGGCAAATGGAAACAATGGTGGAAAACCAAACAAGCCCGGGATATGGGAGTAACGGTTGATGGCGATGAAATAAAAGGCGTTTCGGCCGACTATGGAAAAATGTATGAGAACCGTGACAAGCGCTTCTATTCTACCATACTTTATGACGGTGCTTACTATGCCGGTAGAGATGACAAGGAAATGTACCTGATCGGTACCTGGATCGACAACTCTGAATTCAAAAGAACGGAGAAATACAGTGCCCTCCATACGGGTTACCGCTCTTCGGAAGAACTGGACATGCCGGTAAAATACGCTTCATCCAACACTACCACCGGCTATTATCCGGCCAAGTACATCCAGGGTAATTTCAATAATGACGGTACACTGAACACCGACCAGACGCCGATTTGCTATCATATGGTACGGTATGCCGAAGCATTATTGAACTATGCCGAGGCTTGTATCAAAACCGGTAATGCCGGTGCCGAGGATGCGATTAACCAGATACGGAATCGCGCCGGACTCGACGATTTCGATGCCAGTGTAGTAGGCCACGATTTGTGGGAAGAATACAAGTTGCAACGCCGTATCGAATTTGCTTACGAAGTACCCGGACACCGGTATTACGATTTGCTGCGTTGGAGCGAAGCCGAAGGCAAAACGACTATCGACGAGTTGAACCAGGGCCCGAGAGCGATGTTTATTTTCCGCAAAGGTGTCGAAAGCGAAAAAGTAGGTGAAAACGGTTACCCCGTAGAACCGGGCGAACCGGGTTACTTTACTCCTTATTTCGAAACGAAGCGGTTAACTTTCAGTCGTTATGCTAAAAAGTTCGATGACGGTGCCTATTATTTTATGCCTTTCACTCAAACTACATTGCAAAGTGAAAGAGAGCTGGTACAAAATCCGGGTTGGGAAGGAAAAACCCGTCAGTAAAACGATTCAGGAATAAACTTAATATTGGAAAATAATGAAAATAAGAAATAAATTATTCGTCGCTGCGTTGTGTGTAACGGCTTTGTCGTCCTGCCAGAAAGGGTTGGTATACGATGAGGTGCCCGAAGATGTGTACAACAACGTGAGCTTGAAAAGTACTATATGCAATGTGACATCCAGAGAGGCTTTCCCCCAGAAAGTATGGCAAAATAAATACAATCAATGGGCCGAAAACATGATTCTCGACTCGGATGTCAATGCGGATTTCCGTAACGGAACGGACTATACCAATCCGACCGACCGCGACCTTACCATTCTGGGTACGGTGTTGAAACCGGGGGAAACGATGCAGGTACGTAATACGATTACGGAAGTGGCCGATGCCAGCGCTCCGGAAGGTAAATTGTATGTATTGAATGTATTCGCGTATGATTCGGCTACGTTTAAGACTCCCAATAAAGAACATCTATTCGTAGAAACGGCTTTTGCCGGTGTAACCCCGCAACCGGTATTTATCGACCCGGTAGACGGACGTTCGGAACGAATCAAATTGCCGGTAGATCCTGCGAAAGTAATAGTAGCTTTGTTGTTGGATAACTCGTTGGCATGTACGGTAGATGCGATCGACGATGCGCCTACGTTGGGTACACCCGCCGATTTTACCAAGCCGCATCGCTATATGGTTACTAATGTAACCCGTCGTGGCGACGGTGGCGAAGCACGCCGACGGTTGTATGAAATAAATCTTACGTTGCTTCCGTAAAGATTGGATAGTACCTATCGAGCTTTTTACTTTTCCTAAATTTTTATAGGAGGTAAAGGCATTTAAAAAAGGAGAAATTACCT
>DBGBSM010000541.1:0-1947 GCA_048468815.1 Parabacteroides sp. | reverse complement strand
GCCGTATTGGTAACCGATGTGGGCCAGAACCAGATGATGGGGGTGCGGTATTTTCGTTACAAGCAAACCCGCAGCGTGGTAACGTCGGGCGGCTTAGGTACGATGGGCTACGGCTTGCCGGCTGCTATCGGCGCCAAGGTGGGAGCACCGGAGCGTACGGTTTGCTTCTTTACGGGCGACGGTGGCTTGCAGATGACTATCCAGGAATTAGGCACCGTGATGCAGGAGAATCTGCCGGTGAAAATCATCGTGCTGAACAATAACTTCCTCGGCATGGTGCGCCAGTGGCAGGAATTGTTTTTCCGGAAACGGTACTCGGCCACGGAAATGAAAAACCCCGATTTCGTGGGAATTGCCCGGGCGTACGGTATTCCCGGCAAGGCGGCATCCACGCGCGGGGAACTCGACGAGGCGATTCGCGAAATGATGACGACCGACGGCCCGTATCTGTTGGTGGCCAACGTAGAAGAAAGCGGCATGGTGTATCCGATGGTGCCTGCCGGCGGAGCGATTACCGATATATTGATGGGCGACGAAACGAAAAAGGAGGACTGACCGATGGCAGAAAGAAAATTATATACCGTTATCATATTTTCGGAAAATACGGTGGGCTTGCTCAACCAGATTACCATTATCTTTACCCGCCGGCAACTCAATATCGAAACCTTGTCGGTGTCGCCCTCGGCGATCAAGGGCATCCACAAATTTACCATCACTACGTTTTCCGACCAGGATACCATCGACAAGGTGGTAAAGCAAATCGACAAGCGGGTGGATATACTCAAGGCTTATTACAATACCGACGAGGATTTGGTATACCAGGAAATCGCGCTTTACAAACTCAGCACCGAGGCGTTTATCCGGATGGGCGGCGTGGAAGAGTTGATACGGAAATACAACGCCCGTATCCTGGATATGAACGAGGGATGCGTGGTATTGGAAAAAAACGGACACTACGAAGAAACGCAGGCGCTTTTCAAGGAATTGAGCGACTCCATCGGGGTGTTGCAATTTATCCGTTCCGGACGTATCGCCATCACCAAGTCGAAAGTGGAGCGGCTCAGCGATATGTTGGCCGATATGGAAGCTAAATTACAACGACGCAATGGAGAAAATAGGAACCTTTGATTTTGTAACCGAGTCGTACCTGCTCGATTTCCGGGGGCGCGTTACGGTGCCGATGATCGGGAATTACCTGTTGCACTGCGCCGGAGAGCATGCCCGGCAGCGGGGATTCGGATTTAACGATATGACGCAACGGAGCTGTGCGTGGGTATTGTCGCGTATCGCTATCGAGATGACGGAATATCCCGGCATGTCGGAAACGATTTCCATCCGTACCTGGGTGGAGGAGGTGGGACGTTTGTTTACCGTGCGCTGCTTCGCCTTGTATGCCGGCGACGGCAGGAATATCGGCTATGCCCGTTCCATCTGGGCGGCTATCGACGTGGAAACCCGGAAGCCGTCGGATTTAACGGTGCTGGGTAACTTGCAGGAGTATATTACCGACGAGCCGTGCCCTATCGGGAAGCCGGGGAAAATCCTCCCGGCCGAGTCCGGTACCGACGGGGTGCCGTACCGGGTAAAGTACAGCGACCTCGATGTAAACGGCCATTTCAACAGCATGAAGTATATCGAGCATACCTTGGATTTATTCGATTTGAAGATGTTCGAGGAAAAAGAAATCGCCCGTATCGAAATCAACTATATAGCGGAAGGACGGTACGGTATGCCGCTTTCGCTGCATAAAAAGGAAATCGCTCCCGGCCGGTTCGTCACCTCCGTGTGCGACGAGGAGGGAAAGGCTATTTGCCGCTCGGGCATAAGTTGGCGGTAAGCGGCGTTATTTGTCGGATGGCGCCGAAGAACGGAACGTACGTTTTCGTACTTTTGCGCCGGACTAAAACAGAAAAAACGAGTTTTTAATCTTTTTAATAGTAAAGTAAC
>DBGBSM010000540.1:0-5519 GCA_048468815.1 Parabacteroides sp. | reverse complement strand
ATCAACCGCCGCCTGAATCCGGAAAAAGGCCATAAATTCATGCCTTATATTATTGTGATTATCGACGAGTTCGGCGACCTGATTATGACGGCCGGCAAGGAGATAGAGTTGCCCATCGCCCGTATCGCCCAGAAAGCCCGGGCGGTGGGAATCCACATGATTATCGCTACGCAGCGTCCGTCTACCAATATTATTACCGGTACGATCAAGGCCAATTTCCCGGCGCGCGTCGCTTTCCGCGTTTCGTCGATGATCGACTCGCGTACGATTCTGGATTCGCCGGGAGCCAACCAGCTTATCGGGCGGGGCGACCTGTTATTCTCGCAGGGAAATGAAATGACGCGTGTACAATGTGCTTTCGTAGATACACCCGAAGTGGAGCAAATCGCTTCGTTTATCGGTACGCAGCAAGGGTATCCTACGGCTTTCCAATTGCCCGAATATGTAGGCGAAGAAGGCGAAAAAACGGTAGGCGGCGTCGATTTGTCCGACCGCGACCCGCTGTTCGACGAAGCCGCCCGGTTGATTGTTATCCAGCAGCAAGGCTCTACTTCATTGATTCAGCGAAAGTTCGCTATCGGGTATAACCGGGCCGGACGTTTGATGGATCAACTGGAAGCGGCCGGCATCGTAGGGCCGTTCGAAGGAAGCAAGGCGCGGCAGGTATTGATTCAAGACGAATACCACCTGGAACAGATTCTCAGTACGTTAAAATAATCGAACTATGAAGCATATACGAGGATTACGTTTTTTTATAGGCGTGCTTTTTGCAGCAGTCGCTTTTTCGGTTTCCGCGCAGCAACGCGGTGAAACGATACTTGCGGAAGCGGCGAAGGCGTATGCGGAGTCCGGAGGGATTACGGCCCAGTTTACCACCGTTATCTCTTCCAGTCGCCAGCAGGCTTCCGAGAAGATTATCGGGATTATCGACATGAAAGGGGAAAAATTCAAATTGATTACGCCCGATATGCACACGTTTTTCGACGGAGTTACCCAGTGGGTGTATATGAAAGAGGCGGGCGAAGTAAATATCAGTACTCCTTCGGGCGATGATTTATTGTTGCTGAATCCGGCTTTGCTGTTGAAGAATTACCAATCCGGTTTCCGCATCGTAAAACAGAGCGAGGCAACCGGCCGGAACGGGAAGCCGGTATACGAAATCGAACTCGTTCCGTTAAAGAAAAAGGATATTACGCGCATCGTACTGCAACTGGATAAAGGCACTTTTTTGCCTGCCGGCATCCGGGTTTTTTCAAAAGGCGATATGAGTACATCTGTCTATATTACAGATATTAAGAAAGGGATAAACCAACCCGATTCGTTCTTTGTTTTCAAAGAAGCGGATTATCCGAACGCTGAAATGATTGATTTACGATAAACTTAAATAAAACGAATATGAGCGACACAACGACAGAAAACGAAAGAGTGAAGTGCCTGATTATCGGTTCCGGCCCTGCCGGATATACGGCTGCCATTTATGCTGCACGGGCTAACCTGGAACCTGTGATGTATGAAGGCATCCAACCCGGAGGCCAGTTAACCACCACTACCGATATCGAAAACTTCCCCGGTTATCCGGAAGGAGTAAGCGGTACCCAGTTGATGGAAGATTGCCGGAAACAGGCCGAGCGTTTCGGAACCGATATCCGGATGGGTACGGCTACCGCCGCCGACCTTTCTTCGTCTCCGTACAAGATAACCATCGAAGGCCATAAGGTAATCGAAGCGGATACCTTAATTATATGTACCGGTGCTACGGCTAAATACCTGGGTATACCCGACGAAACGAAATATGCCGGTATGGGTGTGTCGGCTTGCGCTACGTGCGACGGCTTTTTCTATCGTAAAAAAGTGGTTGCCGTTGTGGGGGGCGGCGATACGGCCTGCGAGGAAGCTATTTACCTGGCCGGATTGGCCAAGCAGGTATATATGATTGTGCGTAAGCCTTATCTGCGTGCTTCCAAGGTGATGCAGGAGCGGGTGATGAATACGCCTAATATTACGGTACTGTTCGAGCACAATACCATCGGTTTGTATGGCGAGAACGGAGTGGAAGGCGCTCACTTGATTAAGCGGATGGGCGAAAAAGACGAAACCAAAGTGGATATTGCCATCGACGGCTTTTTCCTCGCTATCGGCCACCATCCCAATTCGGGTATTTTCAAAGATTACCTGGAAACAGACGAGGTAGGATATATCAAAACGATCGGGAATACGCCTAAAACGAAAATTCCGGGTGTGTTCGCCGCCGGCGATGTAGCCGACCCTATATACCGGCAAGCTATTACAGCGGCCGGAAGCGGTTGCAAAGCCGCTATCGAAGCGGAGCGTTACCTGGCGGAGATGGGAGAAATGCTTCCGCCGAAATAAGCCGGTAAATAAGACAGCCGGGGCAGGCAAGGGATATTTCCTTGCCTGCAACCGGGTTTATCCGCCTTTTTTATCTCCCTCCTTATGCTGTTTTACGGAATAAAGTAGAAGCGGGCCCTCGTGGGCCCGACAATCGGAAGGAACGGTAAAAAGGCTATGCCTGTAAGACCCTAAATAAATCTAAATCATGAAATTAAAACTCGTAGATATTTTAATTATCGCCGCTTACCTGCTTATAATGATTATAATCGGGTTGCTATTGAAAAAGAAAGCGGGCAAAAACCTCGACTCCTACTTTTTAGGTGGCAAATCACTCCCTTTTTATATGTTGGGGCTTTCCAATGCATCCGGTATGTTCGATATTTCCGGAACGATGTGGATGGTTTACCTGGCATTCGTATACGGACGGAAAAGTTTATGGATTCCCTGGCTCTGGCCGGTTTTTAACCAGATATTCCTGATGGTCTATCTGTCGATCTGGCTGCGCCGTTCGAACGTACTTACCGGTGCCGAATGGATTCGCACCCGGTTCGGGTACGGCAAGGGAGCCAATTTATCGCATACCATCGTGGTGGTTTACGCCATCATCGGCGTGTTAGGATTTTTAAGTTACGGTTTTATCGGGATCGGTAAATTTATGGAGATATTTTTCCCCTGGCAAATCGTTTCGCAATACATCCCGTTAGACGTACCGCCCGAATATGTTCCGCACATGTACGGTATTTTCTTTACCTCTATCGCCACGTTTTATGTGATGTTGGGCGGTATGTTGAGTATCGTGTGGACGGATGTGGTGCAATTCGCCATCATGACTGTTTCGGGAGTCGTTATCGCCGTTATCGCTATTACCAAGGTAAGTCCGGAGATGCTGCAAGCCCATGTGCCTGCCGGCTGGGATACCCCTTTCTTCGGCTGGACGCTCGATATAGACTGGGGTACGCTGATGCCGGCGCTTAACGAGCGCATGGCATCCGACCAGTATACGCTTTTTACCATTTTCATTATGATGATGCTTTTCAAGGGAATATTTATGAGTATGGCGGGTCCGGCGCCTAATTACGACATGCAGAAAGTGCTTTCGTGTAAAACTCCCCGTGAAGCCGCTTTGATGAGCGGCTCGGTACCCGTGGTGTTGCTTGTTCCGCGCTACCTCATGATTATGGGATTCGCCGTACTGGCTATCGTTTTCTTCAGCGACGATTTCAATAAGATGGGTTCGCTTATCGACTTCGAAACCATTTTGCCCCGGGCGATTAACGAATTCGTGCCGGTAGGGTTGGCCGGGTTGCTGCTTGCCGGGTTGCTGGCGGCGTTTATGTCGACTTTCGCCTCTACCGTGAATGCGGCGCCGGCATACATCGTAAACGATATTTACCTGAAATACATCAACCCGAAAGCATCCGCCAAAACGCAAATCAGGGCCAGTTACCTGATTTCGGTGCTGGTTGTGGTAATCAGTACCGTAATCGGTTTCTTCGTAGAGAACATCAACTCCGTATTGCAGTGGATCGTTTCGGCGTTGTACGGCGGCTATATTGCAGCTAACGTGCTGAAATGGCATTGGTGGCGGTTTAACGGACACGGATATTTCTGGGGAATGCTGAGCGGGGTAGTGGCTGCTATGATCGTGCCGATGTTTTTCCCCGACACGTTGCCTTTGTATTATTTCCCGGTGTTATTGGTAATATCCACCATCGGTTGTATCGTCGGCACCTATATCGGTGAGCCTACCGACGACGAAACCCTGATGAATTTTTATATCCGCATCCGTCCGTGGGGATTCTGGGGGCCGGTAATCCGGAAGGTGGAAGCCCGGTATCCGCAGGTTACCCGGAACAAGAGTTTCAAGCGGGATATGTTCAATGTGGCCATCGGTATCGTATGGCAGTCGTGTCTTACGCTTATACCCATGTATATCGTAATTAAGGAAGGCTTCCCGTTGGTTACGTCGATTATTATTTTACTTATCACCACCTTGATATTGAAGAAGAACTGGTACGATAAAATGAATCGCGAGGAAGAAGAGTACAATGCGTTGATGAAAGAATTGAATTTGGACAATCGAAAATAAAGACAGAAAATGAAAGAAGAATCGAAATTGACCGTATCGGGAGCGCCGCTTCCCGATATGCCCTGGGAAGATCGTCCCGAAGGATGTAACGACGTGGTATGGCGTTATTCGCAGAATCCGGTTATTCCGCGTAACCTGCTTCCCATGTCGAACAGTATCTTTAACAGTGCCGTCGTTCCTTTTAAGGGAGGATACGCCGGTGTGTTCCGTTGCGACGATACGAACCGCCGGATGCGGTTGCATGTAGGCTTCAGCGCCGACGGCGTTCACTGGAATATCAGTGATAATAAAATCGAGTTCGAATGCGACGACAAAGAAATCGGCGAGTTCGTATACGGATACGACCCGCGTGTTTGTTTTATCGACGACCGCTATTACGTAACCTGGTGTAACGGCTATCATGGCCCCACAATCGGTGTAGCGTATACGTTCGATTTCGAAACGTTCCACCAACTGGAAAACGCCTTTTTGCCGTTTAACCGGAACGGAGTGCTGTTTCCGAAAAAGATTAACGGGAATTTCGCTATGCTGAGCCGTCCGAGCGATAACGGACATACGCCTTTCGGCGATATTTATTACAGCGAGTCGCCCGATTTGAATTTCTGGGGAAAGCACCGGCACGTAATGTCGCCGGCTCCTTTCGAGAAGAGCGCCTGGCAATGTACGAAGATAGGAGCGGGCCCTATTCCCATCGAAACATCCGAAGGGTGGTTACTTATCTACCATGGCGTATTGCAGTCGTGCAACGGATTCGTATATAGCTTCGGCTCCGCTTTGCTGGACATCGACGAGCCGTGGAAAGTGAAATTCCGTTCCGGTCCTTATTTGCTTTCGCCGCAAAAAGAATACGAATGTGTGGGCGATGTGCCGAACGTGGTATTTCCGTGTGCCGCCTTGCACGACCCGGAAACGAAGCGGATTGCCATCTATTACGGCTGTGCCGATACGGTAACCGGCCTCGTATTCGGATACATCGACGAGATCGTGGAATTTACTAAAAAGTATTCCATCGTTTAAGAATTCCCTACGGGTAAATCTTAAAAAAACATGGAGAGGGGGATTTTAACAGTTTGAATTG
>DBGBSM010000539.1:0-2438 GCA_048468815.1 Parabacteroides sp. | reverse complement strand
CTACCAAAAATAAAAGGCGTGTGGCCTTTTATAGGGTCGATAACTTGGTAAATGCATATTATTAATACATTAATTTCCAGCTTGTATATCTTTTTCTCCAATAAACGACGTTTCCCGGCTAATTTCTTCCGTCTGTTTCTCCGCTTCTCGAAGATATTTTTTACTTTTGCAAACTAAATGTGAAAAATAAAACGCTCGTACCGAGTGTAACTAATAGACAGACAAAATCATGGAAATAGCAAGTAAGTATAACCCTGCCGACGTAGAGGATAAATGGTACCGGTATTGGTTGGAGAATGGACTTTTCAAATCGAAGCCGGACGGACGCGAACCGTATACCGTTGTAATTCCGCCCCCTAACGTAACCGGCGTGTTACACATGGGGCATATGTTGAACAATACGATACAGGATATATTGGTGCGCCGGGCCCGGATGCTCGGTAAAAACGCTTGCTGGGTGCCGGGAACCGACCATGCCTCTATCGCCACCGAGGCGAAAGTGGTAAACAAACTGGCTTCGGAGGGGATTAAGAAAACCGACCTTACCCGCGACGAATTCCTGAAACACGCTTGGGACTGGACGCATAAGCACGGTGGAATCATCCTGGAACAACTCAAGAAACTGGGCGCTTCGTGCGACTGGGACCGTACCGCGTTTACCCTTGACGAAGCCCGTTCCAAAAGCGTAATCGAGATTTTTATCGACTTATACAACAAAGGGCTTATTTACCGCGGCGTGCGGATGGTAAACTGGGACCCGGCTGCCAAAACCGCCCTTTCCGACGAGGAAGTGATTTATAAAGAGGAACACAGCAAGCTGTATTACCTGCGCTATAAAATCGAAGGAGAAGACGGAAAATACATCGTAGTGGCTACCACCCGTCCCGAAACCATTCTGGGCGATACGGCCGTATGCGTAAACCCGAACGACGAGCGCTATGCCTTTTTGAAAGGCCGGAAAGTAATCGTTCCGCTCGTCAACCGGGCCATTCCGATTATCATGGACGACTATGTGGATATGGAGTTCGGTACGGGGTGCCTCAAAGTTACGCCCGCCCACGATGTGAATGACTATATGCTGGGCGAAAAATACAATCTGCCTGTTATCGACATCTTTAACGACGACGGCACCTTGAACGAGCACGGCGCGATGTATGCCGGTATGGACCGGTTCGAGGTACGGAAGCAGATAGAGAACGACCTTATCGACGCCGGATTGATGGAGAAGGTAGAGGCATACGATAATAAAGTAGGCTTTTCCGAACGTACCAACGTACCCATCGAGCCGAAACTGTCCATGCAGTGGTTCCTGAAAATGGAAGAACTGGCCAAGCCCGCGTTGGAAGCCGTGATGAGCGACGAAATCAAATTCCATCCCGCCAAGTTTAAGAATACGTATCGTTACTGGATGGAAAACGTAAAAGACTGGTGTATCTCCCGCCAGTTGTGGTGGGGGCACCGTATCCCGGCTTATTATTTACCCGAAGGCGGGTTCGTGGTAGCCGGAAATACGGAAGATGCCCTGAAGCTGGCGCGCGAAAAAACCGGTAATCCGCAGCTCGAAGCCGCCGACTTGCGCCAGGATGCCGACTGCCTCGATACTTGGTTTTCATCCTGGCTGTGGCCTGTAACGGTATTCGGCGATATTTTCGATGAAAATAACGAAGATGTAAACTATTATTATCCTACCAGCGACCTGATTACGGCGCCCGATATTATCTTCTTCTGGGTAGCGCGCATGATTATGGCCGGATACGAGTTCCGCGGAAAAAAGCCGTTCGGAAACGTGTATTTTACCGGTATCGTACGCGACAAGCTGGGGCGTAAGATGTCCAAATCGCTGGGTAACTCGCCCGATCCGCTGGAACTGATTGCCCGGTACGGAGCCGACGGCGTACGCATGGGAATCATGATGGCCGCCCCGGCCGGAAACGACGTGTTGTTCGACGACGCTTTATGCGAACAGGGCCGTAACTTCAATAACAAGATATGGAATGCATTCCGCCTGGTAAAAGGGTGGACGGTAGACGAAACGATTGCGCAACCCGAAGCGGCGGCAATGGCGGTAAAATGGTTCCGCTCGCAGTTGGATAAAACCATTGCAGAAGTAAACGATTCGTTTTCCAAATACCGTTTGTCGGAAGCGATGATGGCCATCTATAAATTGTTCTGGGACGAATTTTCTTCCTGGTATCTCGAACTGGTAAAGCCCGGGTACCAGCAGCCTATCGACCGGGTAACGTACGAAGCCACGCTCGGTTTCTTCGATTCGTTGTTGCGGTTGCTCCACCCGTTCATGCCTTTTATTACGGAAGAACTGTGGCAAGCTCTTTCGCCCCGGAAGGATGGCGAAAGTATTATGGTGGCTTTGCTTCCCGTACCCGGAAAAGCCGACGAAACGCTGTTGGATTCGTTCGAGGTGGTGAAAGAAGTGATTG
>DBGBSM010000538.1:0-4941 GCA_048468815.1 Parabacteroides sp. | reverse complement strand
GAGATATACCATTCTTTTTGAAATATAACGGGAATAAAACGTTTATAATCAGTGTAGAATAGAGAGGCGCATTTTCCCTTTCAGCAGTTGCGCCTTAAAAACAAAAACTATGGAACTACCGGACGATCCGATGATGCTTTTCAGCGTAATCAACATGAAACTGCGCGACCGTTACCGCTCGCTCGACGAGTTGTGCGACGATATGGATATAGATAAAGAAGGGCTCGTCCGGAAATTGCAAGCCGCCGGATTCGAGCATAGCGCAGAGCACAACAAGTTCTGGTAAGCCGGATAACGGCTCGCCTGTGGTCACCGAAACCCCTCCGTTCGTCACTATAAGTTGTCCGGGCGGTTACGCATTTCTACTTTTGGAATAAAAAAGGATACGATGCGTAAACACTTGTTCTTGGCACTATTCCTGGCTGCTTTGTTTGTAACGGGGCGGGCGCAGCAAGATACCATTGCCGACCAGCATTTGAAAGAAGTGGTGGTAACCGCCAAGCTGCCGCTGGTAGAGATGGGCCCCGGAAAAATCACGTTCCGTATAGACGAGTCCGTTACCCGGAGCAGCGGAAGCCTGTACGACATACTCACTTCTTTGCCGGGCGTGCTGATTAACTCCGGCGGAACGATTTTGCTTAACGGCCAGGGCGGAGTAAAAATACTCATGGACGGAAAGCCCAGTTACCTTTCGGGGCAGGAGTTGGTGAATCTCCTGAAATCCACGCCCGCCACCCAGACGGATAAAATCGATTTGATTACGCAACCTTCCGCGCGTTACGATGCGGAGGGCAGTAACGGCATAATCGACATCCGTACCCGCAAAATCAAGCTCCGCGGCATGAACCTCATGCTGAACGGCAGCTTTAACCAGGGCAAACGGGCCAACGGGTACGGCAGCGCTTCCTTTAACCTGCGTGAAGACCGATTCAATGTCTATCTCGGTTATTCTTATTCTCGCGGAAAGCAACGGGTCGAGCTGGAAACCGACTGTTTCTTCGACGGAGGAAAAGACCGGCGGCACCAGCTTTCTTACCGGAACCGGACGAACGATTCGCATGCGTTCCGTGCCGGATGCGATTTTTATCCTACCGCCCGTACCTCGATAGGCGTTTCGGTGAACGGCACATTCGGCCGTCAGCGCGAAGGCGCGGGCATGTTTACCGAGTTCGGCAACAGCCCCGTATCGGGGTGGACTTATACCGCCAACCGGAACGAATGGCGGAATTTGTCGGCCGGTGCGCTGCTGAGCCGCCGGTTGGCAAAGGAAGGGGGCGAGTTCAATCTTTCTTTCGACTATTTCCGCTATGCGCATCCGGAAAATCAGTTTATTTACAGTTTCAAGCCGGATACGCTGAAAGGCGAGATGCGCGGAGAGGTGAATTTGTATACGGCGCAAACCGATTTCACTTATCCGCTGAACGAGCGGTTGAAGTGGGAGGCGGGAGCCAAAACCTCGTTCGTACGAATCGATAACCTGGCCGGATACCTGCGTCCGGTAGCGGCGGGATGGCAACCGGACGCCACGCTGGGTTCGCGTTTCGTATACGACGAAAATATCCATGCGGTTTATTTGCAGGCCGGTTACGAGTACCGCCGGCTGAAGCTCTCCGCCGGATTGCGCCTGGAGTACACCCATGTGAAAGGAAACTCGGGAGGTAATTCCCTGCAAGGCGATTCTTTATTTACCGGCGGGTATGTGCATCTCTTCCCCACGCTGGCTTTCAGTTATGCCTTGCCGGCGGATAATGCGTTACAGCTTTCTTACGGCCGGCGCATTACCCGCCCGAACTACAAAGACTTGAACCCTTTCGTGTATATCTTCGACGACTATACGCACGAAGGCGGCAATACGCAGTTGCGCCCGGCGTTTTCCGATAACGTGGAAGCCGCCTATGTGTATCGCAACCGCTTGCAGGCGGTGCTTTTCTTTTCCTATACCGGCGATGCCATTACGAAAACCTACCAGGAAAGAGAAAACCGGCGCATTTATGTTACGCCCGAGAATATGGCTTCGTACGTGCAAACCGGGTTGCGTATCCATGTCGCCGATTTTTCCCCCACTGCCTGGTGGAGTGCGAACTTATCCGTAACAGGGATGTACAACCGGTATCGCTGGACGGAAAAGGGCGCCCCGGTAACGAACCGCCGGTTCACCCCGCTGTTCGGTTGTACCCACTTGTTTACGTTCGGTTCCGGTTGGTCGGCCGAGCTGTCGGGCCGCTATAACGGGCGGATGGTTTACGGACAGGCCACGATTCATCCGTTCTCGGAAGTGAGCCTGGGTATCCGTAAGAAAATACTTCGGGGTAACGGTACGGTAAGCCTGTTCGTGAAAGATTTGTTCGATACCGATTACCAGAAAATAGACTTGTCGGTTTCCGGCCAGCGGGGATGGTTGCACGAGCGGGAGAACAAGCGTATGGCAGGCATTTCTTTCTCGTACCGTTTCCGGCAGGGCAGCGAAGTGAAAGAAAGAAAGCGGAAAAATGCGGCAGATGAAACGAAAAGAGTAAATTTGTAAAATGATGAAGAACCTGTATAAAGGGCTGGCCCCGGTATTTTTCGCCTTCTTGCTGTTTGCCTGCATCCGCCTGGCTACCGATATTCCCAAGCAGGAATATTACTGGGTGGGGAACAGCCTGGATTTTATGCTGAAAGAAATCCTGCCTATGATTCTGGCCTGCTATGTAGCGATAGCCCTGCAACCTATCTGGATAAAACGGTGCCTGGATAAGCAGCATCCCTGGTGGCTGGAATATGGGTTTGTGGTTTTGGGTACTTTGTGCTTTTGCATTTTCGTGATGTGGATTACCCGGCGGATGAACGGAACGACCTTGTACTACGCCGATTTACCTATCCCGGCGGTTATCAGCGTTTTGTTTTTCGGGTTTTTCCATGCCTTTTTGCGTAACCGGGCCGTGCAGAAGAAATACGAGCTCCAGCAGTTGCAGCTGGAAAAAATCCGGAACGACCAGTTGCAAACCGAGCTGAAGTTCCTGAAAGCGCAGTATCACCCGCATTTCCTGTTCAATACCCTCAACACGGTTTATTTCCAGATAGACGACGCGAATGAAGCGCCGCGCCGTACGTTGGAGATTTTATCCGACCTGCTTCGCTATCAGTTGTATAACGAAGGCGATAAGGTACCCATGAGCGCCGAGATAACTTATTTGAAAAAGTATATCAACTTGTGGCGGCTTCGCAGCTCGGAGCGTTTGCAATTGCGTATGCATTTCGACGAGGCCTTGCAGGAGCAGGCAGTTTATCCGTTGCTGTTCGTGCCGCTGGTAGAGAATGCATTTAAATATGTAAACGGAGCGTATCGCATCGCATTGGACATGCGGCTCGAAAACGACCGGTTGCTTTTCTGCATCGAAAACACGCTGTCGCCTGTGCCCTTGCCTCCCAAGAAGAAGCCGGGTATCGGCATCGAGAACCTGCAACGCCGGCTGGAGTTGCTTTATCCCGCCTCCCATACGCTGGATATAAGAGAAGAAGAAACGCTGTTTAAAGCGGCGTTAACGATTAAATTATAACGGTATGCAAATCACCTGTGTAATCACCGACGACGAACCTGTGGCACGCAAAGGGCTGCAAAGCTATGTGGAAAAGGTCGATTTCCTTACGCTGACCGGCATGTGCGAGAATGCCATGCAACTGAATACCTTGCTGAATGCGGAGCGCCCCGACCTGCTCTTTCTCGACATCGAAATGCCTTACCTTTCCGGGCTCGATTTGCTGGCGTCGCTTTCCGACCCGCCGCGCGTAATCGTTACTTCCGCCTACGAGCGTTATGCGTTGCAAGGCTACGAGCTCGACGTAACGGACTACTTGCTGAAACCGATTCCTTTCGAGCGTTTCCTGAAGGCCGTGAACAAGGTGCATGCGCTTTTGCAGCCGTCCGAGCCTTCCGGAGCGCCGGCCGACTTTATTTTCATCCGAGCCGACAGGCAGATGCACAAGGTGTTCTTCAAAGACATTCTGTTCGTCGAAGGGCTCGAAAACTACGTATGCGTGCATACCGGGGCGGGCAGGCTGTTAACGCGCTCCACCATGAAGCGGATTTCCGAAATGTTGCCTCACGGCCATTTTCTGCAGGTGCATAAGTCGTATATCGTAAATACCGACCGGATCGATTTGATTAACGGCAACAGCCTCGTCATCGGTACGCACTCGATTACCGTAGCCCGCAACTTCCGCGACGAGGTGTTTGCCCGTATCCTGAAAAACACGTTGTAAAAGCGGGAGCACGCATCTTGCCGGAGGAAAAGGGGAAGTACGCCGGCTATCCGCCAGGATGCGGCTGTTTTTTTCGAGGGGGGTTACAGTTTCAGCACTTCGTTTTCCTTTCGTATCCGTACGGTTAGCATCAGCCCGTTCAATATACTGAATACCACGGCCGTAATATACAAGTGGAAGATAAGCGGAATCAGGGCGATTTCGGCTATCACCACCACGTAGTTGGGATGTTTGATAAACCGGTAGGGCCCTTTCTTTACCAACGGACAGCCCGGAATGCGGAAGATTTTCGTATTCCAGCACTTGCCCAGCGAAAAAATGGCCCACGCCTTGAAAGCCAGCAGCAGAAAGTACAGCACGAGCAGCGGGATGCTGTACGAGCCGTTCGAGGTAAGCACATACTCCGTAATCAGCGAAACGAAAAAGAGTACGTGCAGCGCTACGATATAGGGGTAATGCTTTCGGCCGTACTCTACCGCCCCGTGCGCCAGCAGCCAACGCTCGTTCCGGCGGGCTAACAGCAGCTCGCCCAGCCGGAGCAGGAGCAAAAAGAGTATGAAGACGGTAAATACCATACGCTCTTCCGTTCAATTCATTTCCAGTAAAACCATCTCGCTCGAAAAACCGGGGCCCATCGCCATCATCAGCCCGTACCCTTTTTCGTATCCGCGCAAGAACCGCTCCAACACATACAGCACC
>DBGBSM010000537.1:0-7132 GCA_048468815.1 Parabacteroides sp. | reverse complement strand
CGAGTTTGCCGAAATCAAGCAGGAAGAGGGGAGCGAGCATGTTTCGCTGAGCGATTTCCTGGCGGAAGTGTCGCTGCTTTCCGACCAGGATACCGATAAAAGCGGCAATGCGGATAAGGTTACGATGATGACCGTGCATGCGGCCAAAGGGCTGGAGTTTAAAAACGTATTCGTGGTGGGGCTCGAAGAAGACCTGTTCCCCTCGGGTATGAGCAAAGACAGCTTGCGGGCGGTCGAGGAAGAACGGCGCCTGTTTTACGTAGCCATCACCCGGGCGAAGGAAAATTGCGTGCTCACCTATGCCAAAAGCCGTTTCCGGAACGGCCAGAGCCAGGTGTGCTCGCCCAGCCGTTTCCTGCACGACATCGACCCGAAGTTCCTTACTTCGCCGGCCGGCGAAACGATTATGCCGGGATTTGCCGACGAACGGTTCGCCCGGCTGCGCAAAACGGCCGACTGGATGCGCGAAGAAAAAGCGCCTTCCGCCAGCATGGAAAAAACGCCGGCAGGGAGTGGTTCCGCTCCATGCCGGAAGCTCACGGCGGTGGATAAAGCCGTTCCGTCTTCGGCCGCACCGGCTGCCGGGTGGGAGGGTTTACAGGCCGGCGTGCATATCCGGCACGACCGCTTCGGTATCGGCGAAGTGCTTTCGGTAGAAGGGGAAAACGGCGATGCCAAAGCGCGCGTGGCTTTCGAGCATTTCGGCGAAAAACAATTGCTTCTCAAATTTGCCAAATTCACGATAATAAAACAAGATGATTGATTATACCCGCATCCCTTCCCCGTGCTACGTACTGGAGGAAACGTCGCTGCGCCGCAACCTGGCGCTGATTCAGGAAGTGAAAGAACAGGCCGGCGTGAATATTATCCTCGCTTTTAAAGCGTTCGCCCTCTGGAAGGCTTTTCCTATCGTAAAAGAATATATCCCATACTCCACGGCCAGCTCCGTTCATGAAGCGCGCCTGGCTTACGAAGAGATGGGGTCGAAGGCGCATACGTTTTCGCCGGCTTATACCGAGGCCGGTTTCCCGCTGATTATGCAATACAGCAGCCATATCACGTTTAACTCGCTGTCGCAGTTCGAGCGGTTCTATCCGGCGGTAGAGGCCTACCGGGCTGCTCACGCGGGCGAAAGCATTTCGTGCGGGTTGCGGGTGAATCCGGAATACTCGGAGGTGGAAACGGCGTTGTACAATCCGTGCGCTCCGGGTTCGCGCCTGGGCGTTGTAAGCGATTTATTGGGCGAGGAGCTGCCTGCCGGAATCGACGGGTTGCATTTCCATACGCTGTGCGAGTCCGACTCGTACGACCTGGAGCGTACCTTGCAGCAGGTAGAACGGAAATTCGGCCGCTTTTTGCCCGCCTTGAAATGGCTGAATATGGGCGGCGGCCACCTGATGACGCGCAAAGGGTACGATACCGCGCATCTAATCGGTTTGCTGAAGCGCTTCCGGCAGAAATATCCCGACCTGGAAATCATCCTGGAGCCGGGCAGTGCGTTCGCCTGGCAAACCGGCTTTTTACTGGCTACCGTGGTCGACATCGTGGAAAACAACGGCATCCGAACGGCCGTTATCGACGCCTCGTTTGCCTGCCACATGCCCGATTGCCTCGAAATGCCGTACAAACCGGTTATCCGAAATGCTACGGACCCGGTTCCCGGGAAGCCGACTTACCGGATAGGCGGTAACAGTTGCCTGAGCGGGGATTATATGGGCGACTGGTCGTTCAACGAGCCGTTGAAGGTGGGGGATAAGCTGATTTTCGAGGATATGATTCATTATACTACCGTGAAAACCACGATGTTCAACGGCATTCCGCACCCGTCTATCGCCTTGTTGGCTGCCGACGGCCGCCTCCGTTTGTACCGCACCTTCGGCTACGACGATTATAAAAGCCGGATGAGTTGAGCATCCTTTTTTTCTTCGGCCGTATCTTCCGGCGAAAGCTACCGGTATGAACCGGCTCAACCTGTTTGATCTATCAAACAGAAAGTAGTCGATTAAAAAGATTAACCTATACGCGAAACAAAAGTTTCCGTAGCATGAAACAACTGTTTCATCAGCATGAAACAAAAGTTTCTTCTGCAAGAAACAAAAGTTTCATCAGCATGAAACAGTTGTTTCACCGGGAAGCGCCGTCCGGAACTCGCCATCCTTTCCGACACCGATGCGTACAGAGAACCGGAAAGGAATGAATCGAAATCGTTCTTCCCGGCATCCGGGGTGCTGTTCGGCCGTTCGCTCCGTTCTTTTTCCTTTTAATTCAACGTATTGTCGAGGCTGAGTTTCAGCCGGGAAACGAGGTACGTACGTTTGATGTCTTCCACCGTTTTCGTGCCGGCCAGTTGCATCACCATTTCCAGCTCGCGGTAAAAATAATCGAATACCGATTTTACTCCTTCCCAGCCGCCCACGGCCAGGCCGTAAATGGCCGGGCGTCCGATGGCCACTACATCCGCACCGTCGGCCAACGCCTTGAAAATATGCTGCCCGCGCCTGACGCCGCTGTCGAAAATAACCGGCACCCGTTTATCCACCGCTTGGGCAACCGGCTGGAGCACGTCGAACGAAGCCGGGCCGCCGTCTAACTGCCGCCCTCCGTGGTTCGACACATAGATACCCGCTGCTCCGGCGCCGATAGCCAGCATGGCGTCGGCCGGCGATTGCACGCCTTTCACGATAACCGGCAATCCGGTATAAGCGGCCACTTTTTCGATGTCGGCCGGCGCGATTTTCTGGAGCGCCTGTGCGTAAATGTCGGCAATCGACTGTCCTTTTCCCTGTCCGTATTTGGCCAGGTTCGCCATCGGCAGCGGAAAAGTAAAGTGATTCCGGATGTCGGCTTCCCGGTTGCCGCCCACCGTAGCGTCGGCCGTGAGTACAATGGCTTTCATGCCGTTTTCCTTGGCCTGGTCGAGCACGTAGCGGTTAAATCCGTCGTCTTTGCTCAGGTAAAGCTGGAACCATTGGGGGGCGCCGCCGCCGGCTTTCGCTATTTCCCCGATACTTTTCCCGGCATACGAGCTGATAGCCATAATCGTACCGGCCGCCGCTACCCCTTTGGCCGTTCCCTCTTCCGCCTCTTCGTTGGCGAGTCCCTGCGCGGCTACCGGCGCCATAATCACGGGTAACCGGAGTTCGGTGCCGAAAACCGACGTCTGAAGCTCCGGTTTTTCCATATCGGCTAATACGCGGGGAACGATTACTTTATGGTTGAATGCTTTCGTATTCTGCCTCATCGTCCACTCGTCGCCCGCACCTCCGTGAATATATCCCCAGCCGCCGGCGGGAATCAGTTTTTCGGCCACCTTTTCCAGCTCGTAAATGTCGGTAATCCGGAGCGGTTTTTCGGCTGTACTGGTGGTATAGGATGTTTGTTCGTTACTCATTTCTTGTTGGAAATTAGTTTGTTATAAAACTATAACTTCAGAAGAAGCCGATTTGTTCCGGGCCGCAGGTACAGGGTAGGGGCAGGATGAAAGAACTGATTCGTATCGGGCTTTGCACAAATTCCGTTCTTCTGTGCGATAAACTTTCGTTATCCGTAGGCCGGATAAAAAGAATTACTACCTTTGCGCGGTTATTCAATTATGCTGTGCAGCATAAATCGGTACAACCGACGTTTCATTCGGTAATTTGTAAAACACTCTAAACATACAACTATGTCAGTACATTTGGAAGATACCCGGAAGGTTACCACGCATCGTCTGATAGAGATGAAGCAGCGCGGCGAAAAAATTTCTATGTTGACGGCTTACGACTATTCGATGGCTTCGATTATCGACCAGGCCGGAATGGATGTGATTCTGGTAGGCGACTCGGCTTCGAACGTGATGGCGGGTAACGTAACCACGTTGCCTATCACCCTCGACCAGATGATTTATCACGGTAAATCGGTAATGAAGGCGGTAAAACGGGCGTTCGTACTGGTGGATCTGCCTTTCGGTACTTACCAGGGAAACTCGAAGGAGGCGCTGGCCTCGGCTATCCGGGTGATGAAGGAAACGCATGCCGACGGTATCAAGCTCGAAGGGGGTGCGGAAGTGAAGGAGTCTATCGAACGCATCCTTTGCGCCGGTATCCCGGTAATGGGGCACCTGGGGCTTACACCGCAGTCGATTAACAAGTTCGGTACCTACACGGTACGGGCGAAAGAAGAGCGTGAGGCGGCCAAGTTAATCGAGGATGCGCATTTACTGGAAGAAATCGGTTGCTTCGGAATCGTGTTGGAAAAAATTCCGGCTAAGCTGGCTACGCAAGTGGCTTCGGAGCTTACCATCCCGATTATCGGCATCGGCGCCGGGGGCGGCGTAGACGGCCAGGTATTGGTTATGCACGACATGCTGGGTATCAACAAGGGTTTTTCGCCCCGGTTCCTGCGCCGGTACGCCGATTTGTACGATGTGATTCACGGAGCGGTGCAATCGTATATCCGGGATGTAAAATCGGCCGATTTCCCCAACGAGAACGAACAATATTGAACGGAAGAATACGTTCCCGTATGCTTCTGTTTTTGGTTGCCGGCGTCAGCGGCTGTTTTGCCGCCGATGCCGGTAAGTTTACCGCCGACGCCGTTTATATCGCCGCTGTCGGCGGCAACCGAATCCGAATCCCCCTTCTTATCTCAACGCTTCGATTTCTTCCGTGGTTTTCGGAATGGCTTTGCCCAGCCGCCTGCCTCCGTCGGGAGTAATCAGGTAATCTTCTTCGTTTCGTATGCCGCCGAAGTGTTTGTAGGTGGCTACTTTCTCATAATTGATAAATTCTTCGAGGTGTTTTTCCGCACGCCATTGGTCGATAAGCTCGGGAATAAAATAAATGCCCGGCTCGATAGTCAGTACGAATCCCGGTTCGAGCTTGCGGGCCAGGCGGAGCGATTTGCGGCCGAACTGGGTACTTTTCGGCTGTCCGTCGTATCCCACCCATATTTCGCCTAAGTTTTCCATGTCGTGCACATCCAGTCCCATCATGTGCCCTAACCCGTGGGGGTAGAAAAGGGCGTGCGCGCCGGCTTGCACCGCTTCTTCGGCGTTGCCGCGCATAAAGCCGAGGTTTTTCAGCCCCTCTACGATTATCCGGGCCGATAGGTCGTATACTTCGCTGAACGGAACGCCGGGGCGCAACGCGGCTGCGGCGGTACGGTGGGCGTTCACTACGATATCGTATATTTCTTTTTGGTGAGGCGTGTAGCAATTCCCGGCCGGAATGGTGCTGGTGGCATCGCCGGCATAGCCCATAGCGGTTTCGGCACCCGCGTCCATCAGGAACAAATCGCCTTCCCGGATGATGTTTCCGTGATAATGGTTATGCAACGTCTGTCCGTTTACGGTACCGATTACCGGAAACGACAAATCGCCGCCGGCGGCGAGCGCCACTTCGGTTACGGCGGCTACCACGTCGCTTTCGCGAAGTCCCGGCCGTATCATCCGGATGGCGGTGATATGCATATCGGCAGTCGTGTCGCAGGCGCGCTCTATCTCGGCGATTTCTTCGGCCGATTTATAGCTCCGCTGGTTTACTACGGCGCGGATAAAAGGAACGGAAGGCGTTTCCTGGCCGGGCCGGATGCCGAGCCATGCCAAGAGTTTCAGCCGGTGCTCGGCCCGGTATGTAGGCAAATAGTGAATCGTTCGTTTCTTACCGGCACTTTCCTGCAAGTAACCGGCTATTCCGGTTGCCGGACGGATTTCGGCTACGCCTACCGATTCGCTTTTTTCTTTCAGGGTAGGTTGCACGCCCATCCATACGATGTCGTCGATGGTGAGTTCGTCGCCGAAAATAATTTCCCGGTTCCCGTCGATGTCGATTACGGCGGAAAGCCCGGCATAGGGCAGCCCGAAGTAATATAAAAAGGTGGAGTCTTGGCGGAAGCGGTATGCGTTATCGGCATAGTTGGCGCCGCATTCGTCGTTTCCTAAAAAGAGAAGCAAGCCGGAGCCGACTGTTTTTTTCAGTTGCTCGCGGCGTTCGATGTTCGTTTCTTTACTGAACATAGCAGGTATATTTTGATTCGTTGATTTCCGGAGAGCGGCAAAGTCCGCATCTGGCACAAGATTACCGTGCGCCGTTTACAAAGATAGAAGAATTATTTTATTTCTCTGGACGGGAGGGAAGGAGAAATCGCTCGTCCGGTGCCGGAATGCACCATCGTACCCTTTTGTTCCGTTCGTGGGGAATAAGGAAATAAAAAAGGCCGTTTCCTTTTTATGGAAACAGCCTTTTCATATAAATAGCCTGTATTCCGGATTAATATCCGCGGATGGCTTCGATTCCCGGAAGTACTTTTCCTTCGATAGCTTCGAGCAAGGCGCCGCCGCCGGTAGAAACATACGATACGCCGTCGGCCAAACCGAACTTGTTTACGCAGGCAACCGAGTCGCCTCCGCCAACCAACGAGAAAGCGCCGTTCTTGGTAGCTTCAACGATGGCTTCGCCTACGCTGCGCGAACCGTGTGTAAAGTTGTCGAATTCGAATACGCCCGTCGGGCCGTTCCAAAGAATCGTTTTGGAGTTTTTAATTACATCGGCGAACATCTTTTCCGATTTGGGGCCGATGTCCAGTCCTTCCCAACCGTCGGGAATTTCGTTTACCGCCACGAATTGCGTGTTGGCGTCGTTGCTGAAGCTGTCGGCAATTTTGGCATCGACAGCCAGAACCAAGTTAACGCCTTTTTCTTTTGCTTTGGCCATCAATTCTTTAGCCAAATCCAATTTGTCGTCTTCGCAGATCGAGTTTCCGATTTTGCCGCCCATCGCTTTGGTGAAGGTATACGTCATACCGCCGGTAATAATCAGGTTGTCTACCTTGTTGAGCAGGTTTTCGATAATTTCGATTTTGGAGGAAACCTTCGAACCGCCCATGATAGCGGTAAACGGACGGTTGATGTCGTTCAATATTTTTTCAACGGCTTTTACTTCCTTTTCCATCAGGTAACCGAACATCTTGTGGTCGGCATCGAAATAAGCGGCCATCAAAGCCGTGGAAGCGTGCGCCCGGTGTGCCGTACCGAAAGCGTCGTTTACATATACGTCGGCATACGAAGCCAGGCGTTTGGTAAAATCTTTCTGGCTTTCCTTAACGGCTTTCTTGGCTGCTTTCTTTTCTTCGTCGGAAGCATCGTCGGCCAGGC
>DBGBSM010000536.1:0-4082 GCA_048468815.1 Parabacteroides sp. | reverse complement strand
TCTTTCAGCAGGGCGGATAAATACGGATATTCCGCCGGCGCTTCTTGTACGAGCGCGTGCAGGTTGTTTAATGCGAAAGGAATGCTTTCGATAAAATGCGGTTTTTTTTCGAAATACCCCCGGAAACCGTAAGCCCCCAGCACTTGCAAGGTGCGGAACAAAACGAAATGCTTCAGCCGGCTGCGGAACAGCGCTTCGTTTACCGGCCTGAATTTCCGGAGCGCTTGCCAATAAGCGGTCAGCAACGCTTCGCGCAATGCTTCGGGGTAACGGGCTTTCGCCTGCCAGAGAAAAGAAGCCACGTCGTAATATACCGGCCCTTTCCGTCCGCCCTGAAAGTCGATAAAATACGGTTCTCCGTTCTTAATCATCACGTTACGCGACTGGAAATCGCGGTACATAAACGTATCGGACGTATCTTCCAGCAAAAGGGCGGCGAGTTTCCGGAAATCGTCTTCGAGCCGGTTCTCGTCGAACTCGATGCCGGTTGTTTTCAGAAAGCAGTATTTAAAATAATTGAGGTCCCATAACACGGCCCGCTCGTTGAATTCGGCCAGCGGATAACAACGTCCGAAATCCAACCCTTCGGCTCCCTTGCACTGTATGGCAGGCAATAACGTAATGGTTTTGTGCAGCAAACGGCGTTCTTCTTCGCTGAAAACGCCCCGGGCGCGTCCGTTGCCGATAGCCTGGAAAAGCAACGTATCCCCCAGGTCTTCCTGCAGGTAACACAAATAATCGGCCGAGTGCCCGTATACTTCCGGAACGGGCAAGCCTTTTTCTTTGAAATGGCTCGCCAGATAAATAAAAGCCTGGTTCTCACAGGGCGAGGTGCCCGATACGCCCATCAGCGTGAAATGCCGGCTGCTCATCCGGTAATATTTCCGGTTCGAGCCCGACGAAGGCAACTCGTCCGTGCTATCCGGCGTTTCGCCCGTATGCGAGCGGAACAAGGCCTCCAATACCGTCCTACTCATTCTTCTGCTTTTTTTAGGGTACTAAAGTACTACATTTAATCGAGAAGAAAGGCGCGCCGGCGTACAAAATTGTAAACAGCAACAAAGGGACGGCCGTGTATAAACACATAGCCGTCCCTTTTATATCGGATCGTTGCGAGTTCCGGTAAGAATTACAGGATACCCTGTGCCATCATGGCTTTGGCCACTTTCATAAAGCCGGCCACGTTCGCGCCTTTCACGTAATTCACGGTACCGTCGTCCTGTTTACCGTACTTCACACATTGTTCGTGAATCGATTTCATGATGCCTTTCAGCTTTTCGTCTACTTCTTCCGCGCTCCAGCCCAGGTGCATGGCGTTCTGGGTCATTTCGAGGCCTGAGGTGGATACGCCGCCTGCGTTGGCCGCTTTTCCCGGAGCATATAAAATCTTCGCTTCGAGGAAAGCGTCGATGGCTTCCGGGGTAGAAGGCATGTTGGCGCCTTCGGATACGGCGATGCAATCGTTGGCCAGCAACGTCTTGGCATCGTCGCCATTCAATTCGTTCTGGGTAGCACTCGGCATGGCGATGTCGCATTTTTCTCCCCACGGACGAGCCCCTTCCACGTATTTGCAACCGTACTTCTCGGCGTATTCGCGGATACGGCCGCGGTACAGGTTTTTCAGTTCCATGATGTAGTCCAACTTTTCGCGGTCGATGCCGTCCGGGTCGTAGATATAGCCGTTGGAGTCGGACATGGTTACCGGTTTCGCTCCCAGCTCGATGAGTTTTTCAACCGTATACTGGGCTACGTTACCCGAGCCGGAAACGGCCACCACCTTATCCTTGATATCGATATTCCGGGTCTTCAGCATTTCGAGCAGGAAGTATACGTTTCCGTAACCGGTAGCTTCCGGCCGGATAAGCGAACCGCCCATTTCGAGGCTCTTACCGGTAAACGTTCCGGTATTTTCACGGGCGAGTTTCTTGTACATGCCGTACATAAAGCTCACTTCGCGTCCGCCTACGCCGATGTCGCCGGCCGGAACGTCCGTTTCCGGGCCGATGTACCGCCACAATTCCATGACGAAGGCCTGGCAGAAACGCATGATTTCCGCGTTGGATTTGCCTTTCGGGTTGAAATCCGAGCCACCTTTGCCGCCGCCCATCGGCAACGTGGTCAACGAGTTTTTGAAAGTCTGTTCGAAAGCGAGGAATTTCAGGATGGAAGGCGTTACGGAAGAGTGGAAGCGGATGCCGCCTTTGTACGGGCCGATGGCATTGTTATGCTGTACCCGGTATCCCATGTTGGTATGGACAACCCCTTTGTCGTCTTGCCAGGTAACCCGGAACGAGAAAATACGGTCGGGTATGCACAGCCGTTCGATGAGGTTGTTTTTCTCGAATTCGGGATGCTCGTTGTAAGCGTCTTCGATCGTAGTCAATACTTCCGCTACCGCCTGGATGTATTCAGGTTCGTTGGGAAATCTTCTTTTCAGATTGTCAATAACTTCATTTGCCTTCATAGGAACTATAAAATATTTGTAATGTATATGGTTGTTCTGTCATATGCTCGTGATAACGGCACAAAGGTAAGCTATTATTTTGTACAGGCAAATTTTTGAAAGAAAAAAACTGGAAAGAATGTCAATTAGCTATTTTATCCGGTTATTTGCGGATAATTGTAAGATGCGGTATGAAAAAGAGAAGCCCTGTGTTTTTACTTGTCGAATTGTTTCCGGTTTTTGTAAATCGGTACGAATACGATAATGGCCGAAGCCACGAGGGTGAAAATTACCCGGAAATCGATTTTACTGCTGTACGTGAGTAAAAGGTAACACAGTACGCCCCATAACAACGTGAGGCATACGATTTGGCTGTTGGTGATTTTCCGTTTGTACATCATTTCAGTGTGTAGAGAGGATGGAACCGGCATAAATAAGCAACGCCAGCAACACGGCCGTTACCACGAACAGAATTACGATTTGTTTCTCCAGGGGAAGATTCTTTAAAAACGGGATGCGGTCGGCAAACGAGGAAATCGCTTTCAGTTGCGCCGGCTCTCCGCCGGTTTCTACCGGGTAGCCGCCTTCTTTCATGATTTCGATTACCCGCGGCGCGTCTTTTTCGAGCACTTCCAGCTTGATGCCCCCGATGTTGGCGTAACCGAGTACCTGGTTGCTGATTTCGTCTTTCAGGAAGAACGGAATCCCTTCCGCTTCGAGCAGGCTGCGTAAGGTATCTACTTCTCCCGGTTCCAGGTACCGGGCTATTTCTATTATTTTATCCATGGCTTTACTGTTGAACGGAACAAAACTACTTTATCCGGCGGATAAAAGCAAATTTTTTCAGGCTTGCGTTACTTGCATAGGTTCGTTAAGTCGGCGATTACCTGCGCGTCGTACCCCATTTCCAACGCTTTTCCAAAGTCGGCCGCCGCTGCTTCTTTCTCGTATTGCGCCAGTTTGATTTTACCGCGGAGCACATACAAATAAGCGTCTTGCTCGCCGGCCGCGAAAACCTTATTCAAGTCGGCCAGAGCGCGGGCGTTCTTCCCTTTTAAAAAGTAAACTTCGGCGCGCCCTATATATAAGGTGTAATCTTTCGGCAATTCGCCTATCAGGTAGGTGTAAATACGCTCGGCGCCGTCGTAGTTGCCCCGCATCTTTTCGAGGATAGCGTATCCCACCCGGGCGCGTACCGATTTTTCGTTTCCGGCCAGCATCTTTTCGAAATCCGCTTCCGCTTCGAGGAACTTCCGTTGCTGGATGTAAAGCAAGCCGCGGTAATACAGCGCATCCGGATTTTCCGGTTGGATAATCAGCAACGCTGTGTAGTCGCTTATCGCTTTGTCGGGCTCGTTGAGTTCGGAGTACAGCGAGGCGCGGTTTTCCAGTAACGGCGTGCTCTGGGGTTGCAGCGACAGGGCGGCGGTGTACGAGAGAAGCGCGTCCTGCTTTTCGCCCAGCCGGCGCTGGATGGTGCCGAGATTGGTAAGCAACAGGTAGTTGCCCGGATTGGCCGGCTCTTTATGAAGCGCGGCTTTCAAACTTTCTTCAGCTGCCTTCAACTCGTTCTTTTCCAGGTAATCGAACGATTTGTCGATCAGTTCTTCGTACGTTTGCGCCTGGATGCCGGTAAAAC
>DBGBSM010000535.1:0-7339 GCA_048468815.1 Parabacteroides sp. | reverse complement strand
GGGTAAGAACGCAGTTGAAAAGGTATGCCGACTTTACCCGGTTATCGGCTATGCCGGAGGCCGATTATACGGTGGATGCAACGGTCCGACAAGAAGATGAAAATGTTTCGGTTGTGGTAACGATGGAAAATGCTCCGTCTGCATTGGCTTTCTTTACGCGTTTGTCCTTGAAAAACGAACAGGGAGAGTTACTGTGTCCGGTGTTTTGGGAAGATAATTACATTTCTTTGGCGCCGGGCGAGAAACGGACGCTGAAATGCTTGGTGCCCCGTTCGGTTGCTCCGTCCGGTGATGTAACACTCACCGTTTCCGGTTGGAACGTACCGGAGAAAAAGATAACTCTTCCGGTGGGTAACAAAAAATAAGTAGTTATCTTGCGGACGCTATGATTCGATTGATTTTATTGACTGATTTTACAGAAGCATTCGCCCACAATTTATTGAGGGGCATTCTGGAATACTCCAAGAGTCGCGAACCTTGGGTGGTATGCCGGATGCCCCCTTCCTATAAACATGCATACGGCATTTCCGGCGTGCTGAAGTGGGCGCAGAAATGGGAGGCGGACGCCATCATTGCACAGTTCAACGACGGCGACGACGTGGAGCAGTTTCGCAGGCAAGGCATTGTGGCGCTTGCACAGGATTTTAAATCCCGCTTCTCGGTTATCCCCAACATTACCAGCGAATATAAATTGACCGGGCGGATGGCTGCCGATTTCTTTTTGCAGAAAGGTTTCAAGCACTTCGCTTTCTATGGGTATGAAAATGTGGTATGGTCGGCAGAGCGTTGCATGGGATTCCGTGACCGGATCAGGGAAAAAGGATATGGCGATAATTTTTATGAATACCAGAAGCAACCGCTGGAAAGCCTGTGGTTCTATGAGTCGCGACCGCTGGTCGACTGGTTGAAGAAGCTGCCTCGTCCGGTGGCGTTGATGGCTTGCGACGATACACAAGGAAATAAAATTATAGAAGTCTGCCGGGTATCGGGCATCGAGATTCCCGAAGAAATCGCCGTGTTGGGCGTTGACAACGACGAGGTTATTTGCGGTTTGTCCAATCCCTCTTTGTCGAGCGTCAATCTGAATATCGTAAAAGGAGGATACGAGGCTGCCGCCCTGATCGACAGCTTGGTACAGAACCGGGATATGCCTTACGAAGATGTCGTTATACATCCCACTACCATCATCGAACGGATTTCCACGGATATTTACTCCACCGACGACCCCGATATTCTCACGGCATTGAAGTACATACACCAGAATTTGGCGAACAAAATCCATGTAAAAGACGTTGTACGGCAAGTGCCTCTTTCGCGCCGGCTGTTGGAGATTCGTTTCAGGCAAGTGGTCGGTAAGTCGGTTTACCAGTATGTGTTAGACTTGCGCATGGAACGCTTCTCGCAGTTGTTGTTGGCCAGTAACGAGCCCATCTCCGGCGTTGCCCTGGAAGTCGGCCTTTCGGATTGCAAGAATTTAGCGCGTCAATTCAAATTATGGAAAGGATGTACGCCTATCGAATACCGGATGCAGAACCGGGTGAAGTGAATTTGATAAGAATCTCCCCGATTTCCTTTTCCATTACCGAATGCGACATATTATATCCTCTCCAGCATTTTTCTATCTTTCCGTTCGGAGCGAATAAAACGAAATAAGGAATCGACCGCACCCCGTACCGGGCAGCCACACCGGCCATTCCTTGCCCGTCGCTCAAACTCGTCCAGGTAAAGTCGGCGCTTCCTTTCTCCCAACCGGGGCGACTCCCTACGTTGATGCCGATTACGGTCAACCGGTCGGAGAAAGTGCCTGAAAGCTCTTTTAATCCGGGAACGGATGCCTTGCACGGAGTACAATACTGGTCCCAGAAATCTAACAGGATATATTTCCCTTTATTCAAAAAATCGGATAATTTACAGCTATCTCCCGCCAGATTCGTCAAGGCGGCATCGATATAATAATCGCCCTCGCCGGGTGCTTTCACCGGGAAAAACTGCCCTTTCACTATGTTAGCCAGGTACGTTTGTTTTTGCTTATCCGTTAATCGGGTGTACGTTTCCTTTCCCATTGCCAGGTAAGCCTGGTCGGTTATATAAGAAGCATATCCGCTGGCATAAAAAAGCCATACCAAGCCGACGTCCGTTAATTCGTGCTGTGCATGGAGCTGTTCCAATACCTGGCAATAGCCCGGTAATTCGAGTTGAATCATCCGGTTCGATAAAATCCGGATACTGTCTGTCGGCAAGGATTTATCGTACAATGACCTGCCGTTTATCCGGCTCGCCCGTACCAGCTTGTCTTTATCTATTATTTCCCGGTACGCATCTTCTTCCGCCTGTTCCTTCACCCGGCTTTCCACCCGCCAGGTAGCGGGAACTTCCGAATCGGCGGAAATCCGGATCGTATCGTTCGAATCGCCGTTTAACCAAATACGCAACATCCGGTGGCCGACCGCCTCTTCGGTTCCGTATAGCGAAACGACGTCCGTAGCTTGCTGTGCGGAACCTTCCAGCTGAAATGTTCCGTTCTGCACTACCGCCGAAGCGAACGGATATACCGCGCCTGTTCCACCCGAGCGTCCTATGTATAACACGGCGCCGTCGGGAATGTATCCGTTCGTTTTTCCTTCGATTACGAATTGCTGTGCCCGGCTGCCGACGAACGAAAGGCAAAACAGAAGTATCAGCGGTAAGGGTCGATAAATCATATTAAGTAGTTTTAGGAAGTAAAGATAAACAATATACGGAGAGAAAGGGATTTTTCAGTGAAATTGAAACGAATCCGGTCCGGTTCCGGATCAGTTCGGTAAAAAAATCCGGGGCCGCGTGATAACCGTGTATGCCTGATGCATACGCCTTGTTTTCCGCAACCCCGGATTTTTATTCCGTTTCCCGGTAGAAATACCGGATAGGGAGATACGTTACAATATATTCGACGCCAGTTCCGACAATTCGCTCCGTTCCCCCTTGATAAGGTTGATGTGTGCGAACAAGTCTTGCCCTTTCATCTTGTCGATCATATAAGCCAGGCCGTTGCTCTGGGCATCGAGGTAAGGCGAGTCGATTTGCTGGATGTCGCCGGTAAACACCATCTTGGTACCTTCGCCCGCCCGGGTGATAATCGTTTTGATTTCGTGCGGGGTGAGGTTTTGCGCCTCGTCGACGATGCAGAACGTTTCGGAAAGGCTGCGGCCCCGGATAAAAGCCAGTGCTTCTATTACCAATTGGTTGTTTTTCTGTAAATCGTCTATTTTCCGCACCTCGCTGCCGCCAGGCGCAAACTGGTTCTTGATTACGTTCAGGTTGTCGAACAGCGGTTGCATGTACGGCGCCACCTTTTGCTTCTCATCGCCCGGCAGGAAACCGATGTCTTTGTTGGCCAGCGAAACGATGGGGCGCGCCAGCAGGATTTGCTTGTAAACGCCGGCCTGTTTCAGTGCCGAGGCCAGCGCAATCAGCGTTTTACCGGTACCCGCTTTTCCGGTAATCCCTACCAGTTTTACATCCGGGTCGTTCAGCACCTCGAAAGCGAAGCTTTGCTCCGCATTCCGCGGCTGGATACCGTAATGAGTGCCTTTATCCACCTTTTTTATCTTATCGGTGTACGGATTGAAACGGGCCAGGATGGAGTTGCGTACGCTTTTCAGAATAAAACATTCGTTCGGCTCCAGCTTGTCTTTGAACTCGAATAAGGCCGCGTCCACGCCGTCCGGCGAAGCATACATTTTATCTATCAGGTCGCCGTCTATCCCTTCGTAAGTATCCTGCGCTTTTTCGAACAGGTCGATGTTCACCACCTTGTCGGTGATGTAATCTTCCACTTCGATTCCCAGCGAACGGGCTTTCATCCGCAGGTTCACGTCTTTGGTAACCAGGATGGTAGGCATTTTAGGAAATTTCTCGGCAATCGTGAGCGTGCACGAAAGGATGCGGTGGTCGGCGTTCCGCTCGGGGAAAGAAAGCAGGATTTTTTCCTGGTACTTGTCGCCGGTAACGATATGGAGCGTTCCTTTTCCCGGTCCTAACGAAGCGCCTTTCAGGAAGAGGTCGTTGGTGGTAATCAGATCGAGCTCGCGTACGAATTCGCGGGCGTTGAAGTTTATCTGGTCACTCCCTTTTTTAAACTTATCCAGCTCTTCCAATACAACGATGGGGAGGTAGATGTCGTTTTCCTGGAAATTTTCGATGCACTTGTAATCATGCAGAATTACGTTAGTGTCTAAAACAAAATTCTTTTTCATGGTTTTCGATATTTTCCTGTTCATGTCCAAATATACTTATTTTTTGTTGATATACAAAGTACAACAGGCGGAACTTATTTTTTGTTTGAACCCCTTTTTCGGGTTCCGGCCGGCCTGTGGCGGTGTGGCCCCTCTTTTATTCGCCCGAATATTTTTTATTCTGCCGAATTCTGCATTTCTTTGCTTTAAAAAGTTAAAGTGAAGATAGGAGGCGCCTCGGCATACCTGAGCATAGCCCGCTTCCGGTTTGCATGCTCCTTTACGGGAAAGATAAACCGGCGACAGGCTGTACCTCGGCTGGGTTTTGCCCCGGTTTGTCCTATCCCGGCTTTTCGATAAAAGCGATTTAAACAAAAAACAGAATGGAAACAGAAAAAAAGAAACGGGGCTTCCGTAAATTCGTCGCGTTGGCGATAGCGGTAGTGATTATCGCACTGGGATTGTTCTTTTATATCCGGTACTATTACGTGTTCGGCGAAGGGGTAAAATCCGGCCAGTTGAATTACGTAGTATATAAAGGCGTGGTTTTTAAAACCTACGAAGGAAAACTGATTCAGTCGGGGTTTCGCGGCAGCCAGCCCGGCGCTATCCAGTCGTACGAGTTCGAGTTTTCGGTAACAGATAAAGCGATTGCCGAGCGCCTGATGCGTGCCGGCGGGAAAAACGTGGAGCTTCATTACAAAGAATACTTCAAACCTGTACCGTGGCGCGGATACAGCGCGTACATCGTCGACAGCATCGTGAGCATCCGCAACGCCGGCGGTTCCGTATGGCCGGATTAACGGCCCCGATGCCGTGGCGACGCTTATCCGGCACGATATAATCCGGTTGCCGGTTCATACACATCTCAAATCCAAACGAAACAACATGATTAATCGAGAACTTATCGCTCCGCAGAGCATCGTCGTAGTAGGCGGCTCCAATAATGTGCATAAGCCGGGCGGCCGCCTGGTACGTAACCTGCTCGACGGGAAATACAAAGGCGAGCTCCGTGTGGTCAATGCCCGCGAAACGGATGTACAGGGGGTAAAATCCTATCCCAGCGTAAAAGATATTCCCGAAACCGAGCTGGCGATTATCGCCATACCCGGCCCTTCCTGTCCCGAAGCGGTCGATATTCTGGCGAAAGAAAAAGGCGTAAAGGCGTTTATCGTTATTTCGGCCGGCTTCGGCGAAGAAACGGAAGAAGGAGGCATCCTGGAAGAACAAATGATTCGCAGCGCCACCGAAGCGGGCGCATCGTTGCTGGGGCCCAATTGCATCGGATTGATGAATACGCACCATCACAGCGTGTTTACGCTGCCCATTCCGGAATTTCATCCCAACGGGGTGGATTTCGTTTCCAGCTCGGGCGGTACGGCGCTGTTTATTATCGAGTCGGCGCTCACGAAAGGGTTGCGCTTCTCGTCGGTATGGTCGGTAGGCAACTCCCGGCAAATCGGCGTGGAAGACGTGCTCGAATATATGGACAAGAATTTCGACCCCGTACTGGATTCGAAAATAAAAATGCTCTATATCGAAAGTATCCGGCAGCCCGATAAACTGCTGTTCCATGCGTCGTCGTTGATTCGGAAAGGATGTAAAATCGCCGCTATCAAAGCCGGAAGCACCGACTCGGGAAAACGGGCGGCCTCGTCGCACACCGGCGCAATCGCCAGTTCCGACTCGGCGGTGGAAGCGTTGTTCCGGAAAGCAGGTATCGTGCGTTGTTTCAGCCGGGAAGAACTTACTACGGTGGCGAGCATCTTTACCTTGAAAGAAGTGAAAGGAAAGAATTGCGCCGTGATAACTCATGCCGGCGGCCCGGCGGTGATGCTGGCCGACGCGCTCTCGAAAGGACGGCTCAACGTGCCCGATTTGTCGGGGCCGGTAGCCGACGAGCTGAAAAGCAAACTCTATCCCGGGGCGGCCGTAGGCAATCCGATCGATATTTTAGGTACCGGCACGCCCGAGCACCTGGCTACCGCCATCGACTATTGCGAAAACCGTTTCGACGAGGTAGACCTGATGGTGGTGATTTTCGGTAGTCCGGGGCTGGTGAAGCTGTACGATACGTACGAGGTGCTGCATAAAAAGATGGAGGAGTGTACCAAGCCTATTTTTCCCATCCTGCCTTCCATCGTAACTGCCGGCCCTGAAGTACAGAGCTTTATCAAGAAAGGACATGTAAACTTCTCCGACGAGGTTACGTTGGGCACCGCCTTGTCGCGGGTGCTGAATACGCCTTGCCCGGCCGGCGCCGATATTCATCTGTACGGTGTAGATGTACCGGCTATCCGGCGGGTTATCGACCAGTTGCCTGAAAACGGTTACCTGGCGCCCGCCCAGGTGCGTATGCTGCTGGAGCTGGCCGGCATTCCGCTGGTTCCCGAGTTTACTTCCGATAAAAAAGAAGAAATACTGGAGTTTGCGCGCCAGGTGAAATATCCGGTCGTAGCGAAGGTGGTAGGGCCGGTACACAAATCGGATATAGGCGGGGTAACGCTGAATATCAAATGCGAGGAACATCTGCTTTTCGAGTTCGAGCGGATGATGCGGCTGCCCGATGTAAAGGCTATTATGGTGCAGCCGATGTTGAAAGGACGCGAACTGTTCTTAGGCGGCAAGTACGAGCCGCCGTTCGGCCACGTGATTCTGTGCGGGCTGGGCGGAATTTTCGTGGAAGTGCTGAAAGACGTATCGTACGGCCTGGCGCCCCTTTCGTACAGCGAGGCGTTTTCGATGATTCGTTCGTTGCGGGGGTATCCCATTATCAAGGGAACGCGCGGGCAGCAAGGCATCGACGAGCAACAATACGAGGATATTATCGTGCGCTTCTCTACGCTGCTTCGTTTCGCTCCGGAAGTGAAAGAGGTCGATTTGAATCCGCTGGTAGCCACCGAGAAAGGCTTGTTTGCCGTAGATGCCCGGATACGGATAGAGAAATAACGCATCCGGACGCGAACGGTACGTTCTCCGGAATCCATACGAAAAACGTCTTCCATGCAGCAGAAAAATTCTGTTTCATGCTATATTAAATATCGTCCGACCCGGGGCGACCACCCGTCCGACCTTGGGCGACCACTCGTCCGACCCGGGTCGGACGGGTGAACCACCTGGGTCAA
>DBGBSM010000534.1:0-20970 GCA_048468815.1 Parabacteroides sp. | reverse complement strand
CTTGCCGGCTGCTTGTGCTCATACGGGCATGCGATGGCGGAACCGGCCGGGCATACTACGCCAATCACTGACATTACGCAACAAAAAGCGAAATTAACCGGTACGGTACAAGACGATTTAGGCCCTGTTACAGGCGCCACCGTGCTGGTAAAAGGAACCACCAACGGAACGATTACCGACCTCGACGGAAACTTCACCCTCGAAGTGGCCAACGGCGACATCATCCAGGTGTCCTTTATCGGGTACGCCACCCAGGAAATCAAGTATACCGGTCAACCTACGTTGAAAATCGACCTTAAGGAAGATACCCAGAAGTTAGACGAAGTCGTGGTAACGGCGCTCGGTATGAAACGCTCGGAAAAGGCGTTGGGCTATGCCGTAACCGAATTGAAGGGCGACGAGTTGCGGAACAATGCCATCAGCCCGGTTTCCGCTTTGCAAGGAAAGGTGGCCGGTGTGGAAATCGCCGGTTCCGACGGCGGTATGTTCGGGGCTACCAAGATACAAATCCGCGGCGCTTCCACGTTGAGCGGCAACAACCAGCCGATTTACGTGGTCGACGGCGTGATTCTGTCGAACGACTTGTCGGGTACGGCTTCGTCGGACTGGGACTCGAACGCCAACGACTACGGTAACGAACTGAAGAACCTCAACCCCGACGACTTCGAGTCGGTTTCGGTGCTGAAAGGTGCCGCCGCCACGGCCTTGTACGGCTCGCGCGGGTTGAACGGCGCCGTGGTGATTACCACCAAAGGCGGCGGTAAATACAAAGGCTTCGGCGTTTCGGTAACGCAAACGTTCGGCCTCGACCATGTGTACAAAACGTCCGACCGGCAAATGATTTACGGTCCCGGTACCATCGGCGGCGATGTGGATTACGGCGAAAAGGGGGCCGACGGGAAGTATAAGATATGGGATACGCTGGGGCAGTTCGCTCTCAACGCCAGCGGACGTCCTTCGTTAATCGGAGCCAGTACGATGATGTTCGGCCCCGCTTACGATGGACGCGAAATCGAGAACTACGACGGTACCGTCACCTCGTACTCGCCCATTAAGAACAATTACCAGGACGCTTACCAAACCGGCCTCAACACCAATACCAACGTGGCTATCCGGGGCGGAAACGAAACTACCTCTTTTTATTCGTCCGTATCGTACAAGAAGGCGAAAGGAGTGGTGGAGAACAACGATTTCGAGCGGTATTCGTTCCTGTTGAAAGGCTCGCACAAGATAAGCGAGTACGTCGACATCAACGCTTCGATGTCGTTCGCCCACTCCAAGCCGCAGAATGCGCAGCGTAACCTGGGCGAAGGGTATGCTACCGGCACCTATTCCACCATTTACGATACGAAGTATTTCCGTAACAAATACCTCGGCGACCACCACAACGGCCTGGCCAGCACCGACTACGGCGACAAGTATGGAAACGTGCCGGGCAAAGGCCAGTGGTTTTACGTCGACCATTACGATTACACCAAGCAGGAAACGGTGGTGCGGCCTACCCTCGAAGTGAATGTGAAAATGACCGACTGGCTGCGTTTCCGCGCCGAGGGTAACATGAACTATTACTTCGACAATTACGAGAACAAACAATTAGGTACCGGCTACGACAACGAAGGCGGCTTCTACGAAATCGGCCACAATACCCGGAAGCAGGCTACGTTCGCCGGTACGTTCACGGCCGACAAGGCGCTGGGCGATTTTAACGTGGGCGGTTTCCTCCGGGGCGAGTATTACACCACCTCGGCTACCAAGCAATTGTCGAAAACCGACGGCGGCCTCATTGTACCGGGCCAGTACTTCATCGCGAACAGCAAGAATACGGTGAAGACGGAAGCCGAGGTGTTCGGCCGGAAACGGATTATGTCGATCGTGGCGGCTGCCAACTTCTCGTGGAGAAACCAGGTGTTCCTCGATATTACCGGCCGTAACGACTGGTCGTCGGGCTTGGTTTATCCCAACGGCAGCGGAAATTACTCGTACTTCTATCCTTCGGTAGGCGGTTCGTGGCTGATTAACGAAACTTTCCAATTGCCGGAATGGATTTCGCTGGCGAAGGTGCGCGCTTCGTGGGCGCAGGTAGGTAACGACGCCGACCCGTATTCCATTTACGCCGGGTACGAACTCGCTTCGTTGTTGCGCGGCGACGGCAGTTACATCTATACCAACAACATCCCCTCCAAATTGTACGACCCGAACCTGAAACCCGAACGGAAAAACTCCTGGGAAATCGGTCTCGACTGGCGTTTCCTGAACGGCCGCATCGCCCTCGACGCCACGTATTACAAGGAAAATACCAAAGACCAGATTATGAACATCGCCATCCCCGGAGAGTCGGGCGTAAACCAGCAATTGATCAATGCGGGTAACATCCAGAACTCCGGTGTGGAAATCGCCTTGAACACGATTCCTTTTACCAACAAGGATTGGGAGTGGACGTTGGATTTTACCTACACCAAGAACACGAATAAAATCGTAAGCCTCCACCCGAACGTGGCGAACTACATTGCCCTCGAAGGCGACGTGTCGTACGGAAACTACCGGGTAGGCTCCGTAGCGAAAGTAGGCGGTTCGTACGGGTTGTTGATGTCGGATGCGCTTCCGAAGAAGAACGAAAAGGGCGAAACGGTGCTTACCTGGCGCGATACTTACCGGGCCGCTTTTCCGGCACGTAGTACGGTTGCCGAGGAAGTGGGCAGCATGGTTCCCGATTTCTTAGGCTCCGTTGCAACCGGCTTGCGCTGGAAGAACCTGAACCTGCGGGTGGCGCTGGATATGCGGATCGGCGGCCTTATCGCTTCGTATACGAACAAATACGGAATGGCCTACGGGTATAGCGAAACGTCGTTGCGTTACCGCGACGAGGAACACGGCGGTATTACCTGGACGTCGCAGTATGCCGACTCGAAAGGGATGACTTTCCACGACGGCGTGATTCCGGAAGGCGTGTTTGCCGACGGTACGAAAGTAACCGGAGTCGACGGACAGTCGTACGAGGTAGGCGGCCGCAGTTTCGCTTCGCTGGTAGAAGCCGGCATCCTCGAACCCGTACATGCTTCCGACTACCACTACTGGACCAACCAGTGGGGTACCGGTACGATAAACGACGACTGGGTGAGCAAGCTCAGCTATGTGGCCTTACGTGAAATCACGCTCGGCTATACCATCCCGCAAACCGTTTCGTCCAAGCTGGGTGCCAAGCGGCTGGCGTTGGCTTTCAGCGCCCGTAACTTAGGCTATTTGTATAACTCGTTGCCCAACCACATCAATCCGGAAAGTATCCGCAGTAACAAGTCTGCCGAATTCCGCGAACGCTCTAACAGCCCGTATACGGCCAGCTATATGCTGACGTTGAGTATGGATTTTTAATGTATAGCTATTAAAACAGAATAACCGTTATGAAATATAAATCGATAATTGCCGCGGCTTTGATAGGAACGTCGTTCGTCACCACCGGATGTAAAGACGATTTCGCGGAAGTCAACACGAAACCGTCGGTGGTGAATACGCCGGATATCCGGTATTTGTTTACGAAAACGCTGGCCGAGGTGGAGCCTTCGAAATACCAGCAATGGTTTTACAACAACACGAAGTATTACCTGCCTTGGACGCAGGCTACCGTATTGTCGGGCGGTAACGGCCCTTCGCTGAACCTGATGGGCGAATACGAGGGGCAACACGCGCAGGTAATCAACATCAAGGTGCGTGCAGAAGAAATCAAGTTCGCCTTGAAAGAGTATTATACGCCCGACCAGGCGGCCACGTACGAAAACATCCGCGTGCTGTGCAACCCGTTGTTGGTGTACATGGGTATCTTCGGAACCGACGTATACGGTTCCATGCCTTATTCCGAAGCCGGTATGGCGCTTCATTCGAACCCGGTTTTGCTTACGCCCAAATACGAAACGCAGGCGGAGCTCTTCGATATCTGGCTCGAGGAACTGGACGAAACCATCGACGTGCTGGGGAAAAACCTGCCTAACCAGGTGGCGCTGAAAGGCCAGGACTTCGTGTACGGAGGCGATTGGGCGAAATGGCGCAAGTTCGCCAATTCGTTGAAGCTGAAAATCGCTGTCCGCTTATTGCATGCCGATAAGGCGAAAGCGCTGAAGATTGCGGAAGAAGTAGCCAATAGCCCGGCCGGGATTATGACGGGCACCGAAGACGACTTCCTGTTCAACAAGGCGGCTAACGATTACCACTTCGGCGACAACGTGTCGATGGGAGTAGCCGCCGAAAACCTCACGGAATTTCTGGTTGCGAACCGCGACCCGCGATTGCGCTCCCTTTTCAAGAAAAACGATTTCAATGCCCGGGTAGTGCAGGCTTTCCTCGACGGCAACAAGCCGTTGCCGCCGTATATCGCACAGTATGTGAAAACGAAAACGGTCGGCGGCAAGCCGGTATTCGACGGTTGGAGCGGCCCGGGCGAACCTTGGGTGCGCTACTTCGGAGCTCCGGTGAACGTGCATGCCCGGGAGGATGTAACTACCAACCAGGCGTATTTCGATACCAACCAGTTCAAGCTGAAAGTAGACGACTCGGAAAAAACGTATCAACCGTTGGCGGTACTCAACCAGGAGATGATTCGCGGACAAATCGATTTTACGTATCCCGACGCTCCCAAAGCGGAAGTGAACCAGGATACGCAGGATGTTCCCTGGACGGGTTTGTTCTTCTCGGCTGCCGAAACGAATTATTACCTGGCCGAATTGGGGCTGCTGGGCGCCAACCTGCCGCAAACTCCCGAGTATTATTTCGAGCAGGGCGTACGCTTGTCGGTGGCGGCTTACGACAACCTGGCGAAAGTAAACAAGATTCCGTACTACGACAATATGCTGCTCGACGGCTATGAGAAAACCATCGCCTTGCAACCGGGTGAAATCGACGCTTTGTTGCAACAGGGCGCTTACCGGTTGACCGGCTCCACGGCCGAGAAGCTGGAAAAGGTATATATCCAGCAGTACATCCACTTCCTTTACTCGCCCGACGATTTGTTCGCCTGCGTGCGCCGCTCGGGTATTCCCCAACGCGGCAGCGCCCTGTTGGCTTGGGACGACTTTACCGCGAACGGCGATGCGGGCTTCCCGATTCCCCGCCGGTTCCAGATTTCGGTTCCGCTGGAAAGCGACCTGATGTACAGCATCAAGAAGCAGGCGTACGAACAACAGGGATTTTCGTTGAGTACGTTCGAGCCGTCGTTGCTGAATACCGAACGGGTATGGTACGACAAGGGAGCTCCCGATTTCGGCGAAGGGCCTGATTTTTAACTAAACGGCGTGCTCTTTCCTCTCTGTTTTCCGGAGAGGAAGGAGGCGCTTCTTTTTTAATTTATACGGAATCAAATGAAAACACATCGGTTATTGCTTTGGATAAGTATGGTAATCGCTCCGGTTTGGCTGTATGCGCAGCAACCGGTAGAGAAGCGCTTGTACCTCTTCGACGAGTTTGCCGACGGGCGCGTTTTATTTAAAAACGGGAGCAGTACGCCTGCGAAGTTGAATTACGATGCGGCCAACCGGGAAATGACGTATTACCAGGCCGGCGAGTTGATGGTGCTGGGCGGTACGCAACAGATCGATACGGTGTTTATCGCCGGACGGAAGTTTATCCCGGCCGGGCGGGTGTTCCTCGAAATACAGCCGTTAACCCACGGCGAGTTATTTATCAACTGGAAGCTGAAACCGGTATACAAAGGCAAAGCCGGCGTATACGGGATGGTTACCCAGTCGGCGTCCGTACGCCATATCAATACCAATTACCTGAACCATACTTCGTTCGAGCGGCAAACCGCGGATATTTATTCGGCGGCCAGCCAGAACGAGTATTGGATTAAGTTATCGGATAAGCCGGTGAAGTTTAAAGACCGGAAATCGCTGCTCAGGTTGTTCCCGGCCGATAAACGCCCTTCGATAGAGGCGTTTATGGAGGAGCACGGTATCGATATGAAAAAAACGATAGACGTGATGGAAACAGTGGATTACTGTTTGAGCCTGGAATAGGCGACACTCCGGCATACGGCCGGGTACAGATACACTCCGGGTGGGGAATTGGCGTTTCCCGATGATGTTTTCCCGGAGCTTTATTAAATAGATAATGGGGTAAGAGGGGGCTGTGAAGTTCCCTCTTATTGTTTTGTACGGCAAAAAGACTTGCCGGATACGTACGGTAAATATCGTCCGACCCAGGGCGGACGGGTGAACTACCTGGGTCGGACAAGTGAACCGCCAGGGTCAGACGGGTGGTCGCCCCGGGTCGGACGATGTTTTTTGCAGCATGAAAGGACGTTTTCTTCAGGCAGAAAGGCGAAAAAAGGAGGCGGTTATGCTTTTTACCGGTGGGTGCCGGGTAGAAAAGGACGGGAAGGAAGGCGTTTTCCGGTTGGCGTTTGCTGGAAAAGGGTCGGAATGCACATCAAACGTTCCTTTATTGTGCAAATGTAACCATTACTTCCGGATTCTTGTGCGAATGGCATCGTTATTTTTAAATCGAATTGGTTTACAGTATGTTACAAGGTGATAATTTCCCTTTTATGTTTAGTCGCCGGTTGCCGGTTCGGCCGTATTTTCGCCGGCACAATAAACCAACGTTTAGTATGTAAAAAATACCGGCCATTCGGAGGGATATAAAAACCGGCTTGCCTGTTTGCCTCGGCGCATGCGAATGCAGCCGGCGCCCGGAACCGGGCCGATGTACGGAATGTTTGCGGCGGATGGCTGAAAAGAAACTCCGGGCCGGGGAATTGGCGTTTCCCGATGATGTTTGCCCGGAGCTTTATTAAATAGATAATGTGGATGGGAGGGGGCTGTGAAGTTCCCTCCCGTTGTTGGCAAAAGTAGCGAAACAGCGCCTTGCCTGTGTGCGGTTAAGCGGTATTTTAGGCGCATTCGTTAATATTTTCCCTTCACGCATTCGGTGAAAATAATATTTTCAGTACCTTTGCAAACTGTTTTTCAGAATATTAAAAGTACTATCTATACATTATGTTGACAGCAAGAGAAACCCGTGAGTCGTTCAAGCAATTTTTCGCTTCGAAGGGCCATCAAATCGTTCCTTCCGCTCCGATGGTCGTTAAGGGCGACCCTACCCTGATGTTCACCAACGCCGGGATGAACCAGTTCAAAGATATTATCCTCGGGAACGTTCCCCGCAAATACCCGCGGGTGGCCGACTCGCAGAAATGTCTCCGCGTAAGCGGCAAGCATAACGACCTCGAAGAAGTAGGGCACGATACCTACCACCACACGATGTTCGAAATGTTGGGTAACTGGTCGTTCGGCGATTATTTCAAGAAAGAAGCGATCGGCTGGGCGTGGGAGTACCTGGTAGATGTGTTGAAGCTCGACCCGGCGCGCTTGTACGCCACCGTATTCGAAGGGAGCCCCGCCGAAGGGCTGGAGCGCGACAACGAAGCCGCTTCGTACTGGGAGCAGTTCTTACCGCTCGACCATATTATCAACGGTAACAAGCACGATAATTTCTGGGAAATGGGCGATACCGGCCCGTGCGGACCTTGCTCCGAAATCCATATCGACATCCGTCCCGACGAAGAACGGGCGAAGGTCGACGGTGTTACCCTCGTAAATGCCGGCCATCCGCAGGTAATCGAAATCTGGAACCTGGTATTCATGCAATTCAACCGGAAAGCCGACGGCTCGCTGGAACCGCTGCCCGCCAAGGTAATCGATACCGGCATGGGGTTCGAACGGCTGTGTATGGCGTTGCAAGGCAAGCTCTCCAACTACGATACGGATGTATTCCAGCCCATTATCCAGGCCGTGGGGGCATTGGCCGGCGTTGCGTACGGCGAAGAGGCCGGTAAAGACGTGGCCATGCGCGTAATCGCCGACCATATCCGTACGATTGCTTTCTCCATCACCGACGGGCAATTGCCGTCGAATGCCAAGGCCGGCTACGTCATCCGGCGTATCCTGCGCCGCGCCGTTCGGTACGGGTATACTTTCCTGGGGCAACGCGAAGCCTTTATGTACAAGCTCCTTCCCGTACTTATCGAAACGATGGGGGATGCCTATCCCGAGCTGGTGGCGCAGAAAACCCTCATCGAAAAAGTAATCCAGGAAGAAGAAGAATCGTTTTTGCGTACGCTCGAAACGGGTATCCGGTTGCTCGATAAAACCATCGACGAAACCCGGGCGGCCGGTAAAAACACCATCAGCGGGGCCGATGCCTTTACCTTGTACGATACGTACGGCTTCCCGCTCGACCTGACCGAGTTGATTCTGCGTGAAAAGGGAATGGACGTGGACATCGAAGAGTTCAACGCCGAAATGCAGAAGCAGAAAGAGCGCGCCCGGAATGCGGCGGCCGTGGAAACGGGCGACTGGGTGGTGCTCAAGGAGGGCGAAAGCGTTTTCGTGGGGTACGATTTAACGGAGGCGGATGCCGAGATACTGCGCTACCGGAAAATCAAACAGAAAAATAAGGAATTGTACCAGGTGGTACTCGATAAAACGCCTTTCTATGCCGAGATGGGCGGCCAGGTAGGCGATAGCGGCTGGCTCGTAACCGACGACGAATCGGTGGAGGTGCTCGATACCAAGCGTGAAAATAACCTGCCGGTGCATCTCCTGGCGCGCTTGCCGAAAGATGTAACGGCTGCCTTCCGGGCTAAAATCAATGAGAAGAAACGGATTCAGTGCGAATGCAACCATACGGCTACCCATTTGTTGCATGAGGCGTTGCGCGAAGTGCTGGGTACGCATGTGGAGCAGAAAGGTTCGTACGTGTCGCCCGAATCGTTGCGTTTCGACTTCTCGCATTTCCAGAAAGTAACCGACGAGGAGCTCCGGAAAGTAGAACACCTGGCCAATCAGAAGATACGGGCCGATTTCCCGCTGGAAGAACACCGTTCGATGCCGATTGCCCGGGCGAAGGAAATGGGTGCGATGGCGCTGTTCGGCGAAAAGTACGGCGACGAAGTGCGCGTTGTGAAGTACGGCAGTTCGGTGGAATTGTGCGGGGGTACGCATATCCCGGCTACCGGCATGATCGGGCAGGTGCGGATTATCGGCGAGAGTTCGATTGCCGCCGGCGTACGCCGTATCGAAGCGGTAACGGCCGAAGGAGCCGAGAAGTTCACGGATGCCCAGCAGGATTTGATTCGCGACTTGCGCGCGTTGATGAACAATATGCCCAATCTGGTGCAGGCGATAAAGAAGTCTATCGACGAAAATGCCGAGATGAAAAAGAAGGTCGAAGCCTACATCAAGGAAAAAGCGGTGCAGTTGAAAAAGGAAATCGTCGCTTCGGGAACGGAGAAAAACGGATCGCGCGTATTTTCGTATATCGGCAAAGGCAATGTGGATGCGATGAAAGACGTGGCTTTCCAAATCAAAGGCGAAACCGCCGACAGCTTTATTTTCGTAGCCGGCATTATCGACGAAGCCAAGTGTTCGTTGATGGTCATGCTCAGCGACGACCTGGTAGCCGACGGGCTGAATGCCGGTAAATTAGTGAAAGACGCAGCGAAGCATATCCAGGGCGGCGGCGGCGGACAGCCGCATTTCGCTACTGCCGGCGGTAAAAATATCGACGGGCTGACGATTGCCGTGGATGCGGTTCTCGAAGCGGCCGGTTTAAAATAAAGCGGTATGGCGGAACAACGCGTAATTATATGTAAAGACTTGCCGGCCGAACTCGGGGCGTTTCTCCGTTCCGTATCGTACGATAAGCTGTTTGTGCTTACCGATACGAATACGCGGGAGAAATGCTACCCGTTGCTGTGCGGTGTTCCTGAAATACAGGATGCGCCCGTATTTACTGTCGAAGCGGGCGATACGCACAAGGAGCTGGAGCAGGTGGCGGGTATCTGGATGCGTCTTTCCAACGAAGGCGCTTCCCGGAAGTCGTTGCTACTGAATGTGGGCGGCGGCATGATTACGGATATGGGCGGCTTTGCGGCCGCCACCTTCAAGCGGGGTATCTTATCGGTGAACGTGCCTACTACGCTGATGGCTTCGGTCGATGCGGCGGTAGGGGGAAAAACGGGTATCAACTTCAACGGGTTGAAGAACGAAATAGGCTCTTTTTATCCGCCGTTGTGCGTATTGATCGACTCTGCTTTCCTGCGTACGCTCGACCGCGACAACTTGCTTTCGGGCTATGCAGAAATGATTAAGCACGGCCTGATCAGCAACCGCGAAACGTATTCCGAACTGCTGGGCTTCGACCTCGACCGGGTGGATTACGGCCGCCTGAACGGGATGGTGGCCAAGTCGGTAGCGGTAAAGCAGCGGGTGGTGGCCGAAGACCCGTTCGAGCATGGAATCCGCAAGGCGCTGAATCTGGGGCATACGGTGGGGCATGCGTTCGAAAGCCTATCGTTTAAGAAGGAGCGGCCTGTGTTGCACGGGCATGCGGTGGCGGCCGGCCTGGTATGCGAGCTGTATATCTCGCATAAGGTATGCGGTTTCCCGATGGAGTTGCTTTCACAAACGGTATATTATATAAAGGAGTATTATCCTGCTTTCGCCTTGTTCGACTGCCTGGATTACGAAACTTTGTACGAGTTGATGAAGCACGACAAGAAGAACGAATCGGGCATTATTAACTTTACCTTACTGGCCGATATAGGCGAAATAAGGATAAACCAGGCGGTAAATAAAGAAATCGTACTCGAGTCGTTCGATTTTTACCGTGAAAGTTTTGGATTTTAAAAAGTAATCGTTACTTTTGCACTCGCAATTCGGGGTGTAGCTCAGTCCGGTTTAGAGTACGCGTCTGGGGGGCGTGTGGTCGCTGGTTCGAATCCAGTCACCCCGACAAGCTGAGCAAGAAGAAAAAGGAGTCAGGCATTTGCTTGGCTCCTTTCTTATTTTCTGCTCGCTTTATTGCTTTTCCCTCAGTTTGGCCTCTATTTCTTCGATCGAAGGGATGGCTCCTTCTACTTCGGTAGGATAGAGCTTGGATAATTCGTACTCAGATATGCCGATGGGCTGGTTGCTCGCTTCCAATGCGTATTGTGCCAACAGGTTATCTTTGTTTTTGCAGATAAGTAATCCTATCGTGGGATGATCCAGTCCTTTTTTGCACAGCATATGATTGATGGCGGTAACATATGTTCCCAACTGTCCGATGTCGGCCGAATCGAACTTGTCGATTTTCACTTCTACTACTACATAACAGCGGATAGTGAGGTTGTAGAACAGCAAATCGATAAACTTTTCCGTCTGCCCGATTTGCAACCGGTATTCTCGTCCCACGTAGGCAAACCCTGTACCCAATTCTACCAGGAACCGGGTAATGTTATCCAACAAAGCGTCTTTCAATTGCCGTTCGTTATATCCGTTCCGCATACATAAGAAATCGAAATTGTAAGGGTCTTTGGTGATTTCCTGGGCCAGGTCGCTCGTAATCACCGGGAGAGTTTGCTGGAAATTGGTTACGGCCTTTCCTTGTCGCTCGTACAAGTCCGTATCCAGAAAGTTTAGAAGCATGGCTCTGCTCCATCCGTTTTTCAGGGTTTGGCGTACGTAAAACAACGCTTTCTGTGGCGAATCCGAGAACTTATCTATAATATAGCGATGGTGTCCCCACGGAACGGAACTCAATTCTTCCACAAGTTGTGGAAGATTTCGGGATATATCGGAGTAGAGCTGGAAAAAACGTTTGGCATACCGGATGTTCGATTCGGAAAGTCCCTGGATACCGGGCATTTCTTTACGCAAATCGGTACTGAGGGTTGCATAGAATTTGCCTCCGTATTTGTTTTCGACTCCCGACGATACGATGTCGCGTCCCAGTTCCCAATAGAACTCGATAAGCACGCTGTTCACTTTTACAGCCGCTTTAATCTGGCTTTGACGGTATCGATTGCTCAGTTTTTTTACCCAGTGAAGGTAATCTTCGTCCAAGATGTTAATGGATTTGGTCATAAACGGTTAGTTTTGATAGGGTTATTTATTAGGTTTTGCTGCTTCGTCAGGTACGCTGCTCGCCGGCTCGTTGCCCGTAAGGACAACCCGCTCGTACGGCTTGTCTGCTTCCTGCTCGAAGTCGGCGCTAAGTTACACTAATTTTTTATTATGATACGCGAAACGGCTGCGAATAAGAGAATAAAGCTACCGGAACGTAACGAATACGTCTGTTTTCTTCTTTCGCCGGTAAACTTTTGAAAAAATATATCGTGTCCGGTTTGATTGGTATTAATTTTTTCTTTTACTTTCAGCCTGAATAGACTACTTGCCGGCAAACCCTCCGGGAAGAAAAAAATAAAGAAAGGACTTTTGTTACCTGGTATCGTGCTATGAATCGACAATCACATGTGTGGAAAAGACTTGCTATGGGGCGATTGAGTTATTGGTTTGTGATAGGGATGCTATGGCTTGGCATAACGGACGGCTTCTCGCAGGGCCTTTTGTTCTACGGAAATGAAAAGCGCATCAGCGAGCGGGCGTCTTACGCTGTTTTCGGCACGGAAAAGCTTCCGGTATTTTCGGACGAGTTCCGGCTTTCCTTCGATTATTCGGTAAAAAACTTCGATAGTCCCGGTTATATTCTCTACCTGGAAGATAAAGAACTAAACAAAACCTATAGTTTTACGTATCTGCGGCAAGACGACCGGCATGTTTCTTTTTCCTTTAATGAAGACGGAAAAAAGATTTTCTCGACCTTCGTTTGCCTCAAAGACGAATTAGACCATCGTTGGGTGCATGTTTCCCTTGCGTTCGATATTCCGTCGGACCGGGCGGTGATTTCCGTCGGCCGGCATAAGCGAGAAGTAAACGGGTTGGGGTTGAACGGAGCGAAATTTTCTCCGGTGATTTACTTCGGCAGATGCGAGTATATCCTCGATGTCGCCTCGTTCGCTATCCGTAATCTTTTTGTATCCGACGGTAAAAGAGAATGGGTGATGCCGTTGAATGAGAGTAGGGGGGAAGAAGTACACGACCGTGACGGAAAAGTCCGGGGCCGGGTAACCAATCCGGTCTGGCTTATCAACCGTTCCTATTACTGGCAACCGGTATGCCAGACCTATTCGACTACCCCGTCGGGATTGTGCTTTAACGGCAAACGGCAGGAAATAGTATTGTTTAACCAGGATTCCCTGTCGGTTTTCGATTTGTATACCCGTTCGCTCGTATCCTTTCCGTATCGTAACCGGCTTCCTTTCCGGTTATATTTGGGCATGAATTTCCTCGACCCGGTACACGACAAATTGTATGCGTATGAAATCAATACCGACCGGGGCGGCGGCATAGCCGTTTCCGGTCTCGACCTTTCTACCCGGGAATGGGAGCCGGTGCGGGAAGTCGGTTTCCGGCAACAATTGCATCATCATTGCGCGTTTTACCATCCCGGTGAAAACAAGCTCGTTTTGTTCGGAGGGTATGGCAGCCGGAAGTACAGCCGGACTTTTTTTGCATACGATGTATCTGCCGGCAGTTGGGATACGCTGGCGCTTTCCGGCGACCGGATTGCGCCCCGTTACTTTTCGGGGATGGCTGTTTCTCCCGATTGCACACACCTTTATATATATGGGGGAATGGGTAATGAAAGCGGCGACCAAAATGTAGGGCGGAATTATTTCTACGATTTGTTCCGGGTGGATTTGGAAAAACGGCGTGCGGAAAGGTGTTGGGTACAGCAACCGCCCTCTGTCAACCGGGTAACAGCCCGTAACATGGTACTTTCGGAAGACGGGAAATATTTGTATATGCTGGGGTATCCTGAATATATGCCGAACTCGCTTTTGCAACTTTACCGGATAACGGTGGCCGACGGTAAGTGCGTAACGGTGGGAGACACGATTCCCCTCGTATCGGAGGAGATTGCCACGAATGCGAACCTTTTTTACAATAAGGAACTCGACGAATTCTATTGTACCGTACAAGAGTTCGAGAAAGAAGGGCCGGTACATACCCGGTTATATGCCCTGGCTGCTCCTCCCGTAACATTCGATGCGGTAGAGCATTATAACGCTGTGGACGACCACGGGCGGATGAGCCGGATTGCGGGATGGATAACCGGCGGCGTTGTCTTGGTTGTGGTATTGCTTATCGGCGTGTTACGTTACCGGCGCAGAATAGCGCCGGTGTCCGCATGTATCCGTCCGGCGGAAGAAGAAGAAAGTATACCGGCGTCTTTACCGGAAGAACCGGTTGCTGTAGTGCCCGGAGCCGTACATCCGGCCGACCGGAATGCCGTTTTTCTGTTCGGCGTGTTCGTGGTGCTGAACCGGCACGGACGGGATGTAACTTATCTGTTCAGCGCCAAGATGCGTTCCCTCTTTTTGTATATTCTGCTGAACAGTGTTTCGGGCAAAGGCGTATTGTCGGCCGACATGAACGATTTGTTTTGGGCGGATAAGCCGCAGGCGAACCGGAAGAATCTGAAAGGAGTGACTTTGAACCATCTCCGGAAAATTTTGCAAGAGCTCGACGGGCTGGAATTGGTGTTCCGGAAAGGATATTTCAGCCTGGTTTTTACCGACGAGTGTTATTGCGATTACCGGCATTTCGCTACGTTGGCGTTCGGAACGGAAAAACGAGACGAAGAAGCGGAGGCCGCATTGATACATTTACTTTTTCGCGGTAAGTTCCTCGCTTCGGCGGAATCGGTTTTGTTCGATTCGTATAAACGGCAGACCGAAGATTTTATACACGTATTTTTACCCGCGCAGATTGAAAAAGCGTACCGGAGCCGCAAGTTCGAAACGGCTGTCAGGTTGTGCCGTCTGTTGTTCGTAACCGACCGGTTATCGGAAACGGCGCTGGAGTATGCCGTATGTGCGTTGCGCCGGCAGAACAAAGCTACCGAAGCGCTGAAGTGTTACGCTTCTTTTGTAAAAGACTATAAAGCCATGATGGGTGAAGAATACCCGGTCGCCTACGATGCTATTCTCCTGAAGAATTAATTCCCTTTCTTGATTAACAGATAGATAGGCCGGGTTAATAATAAATCCGGAGGGTTAATTTATTCGCTAACCCTTATTTAATCTCTTTTTTAATACGTCCCCGGTACATTCGTTTCGTTTTTAATCTGTAAAAAACGGAGCCGGCGTGCCGGTTCTTTTCAGTGTTGATTTTAATTTATTCATTATGAGAAAACGAGAATTGTTGAAAAAGGCTTTCGGAGCCTGTGGAGTTTTTCTCCTTTTTACCGGTATGGGTGTTCGGTCCGGTTGGGCTTCGCCCGGTACTGCCGTACCGCCGGTGTATGTGAACGGGAGCGAACAGTACGACCGGCAGATTACCGGCCGGGTAACCGATACGGCCGGCGAACCGGTTGTGGGTGCGAACGTTTTTGTGAAAGGCACTACCCGGGGAGTGGTAACCGATTCGGACGGAAACTTTTCGATTGAAGCGCAACCGGGAAGCCACATCGAAATCTCTTTTATCGGGATGCGGACGAAAACGATTCTGCTGACCGGCGAAACTCATCTTACGGTAACCTTGGCGGAGAACAGCGAGTTATTGAACGAAGTGGTCGTGGTAGGTTACGGTACGCAAAAGAAAGCGAACCTTACCGGGGCGGTAGCGAGCGTATCGTCCGACGTGTTGGAAAGCCGTCCTATTACGAACCTGAGCCAGGGGCTGCAAGGCATGATCGGCAACCTGAATATTTCGGCCGACAACGGAGCGCCGGGAAAAGGGTACGGTTTCAATGTGCGCGGTACGACTTCCATCAATTCGGCAGGGCCATTGGTATTGGTCGACGGGGTGCAGATGGACCCGAATATGATTAACCCGGCTGATGTGGAAAGCATTTCCGTGTTGAAAGATGCGGCCTCGGCTTCTATCTACGGTACGCAAGCCGCTTACGGCGTGGTATTGATTACCACGAAGAAAGGAAAAGACGAAAAGCCGACCGTTTCTTTGTCGGCTAACTGGGCTGTCAATTCGCCCACGCGCAAACCGGAGTACCTCGATTCGTGGACATTCGCCAACTTCCATAACCTTACGAACCGGAATTCGGGGGGAAACGATTATTACGACAAGAACTATATGGAGCATATTTATGCGTATTACACCGACCCGAAGCATAACCTGCCCGTGTTTGTCGACCCTTCCAATCCGAATAAATACTTGTATTGCGGAAATACCGACTGGATAGACGAAACCGTAAAAGACCGCACGTTGATGCAACAATATACCGTATCGGTGAACGGACGCTCCGATAAGGCTTCTTATTACGGTTCGATCGGTTTTCTCGACCAGGGCGGAACATTGAAACATTACAACGATAAGTACCGCCGTTTCAACGTGAACCTGAATCTCACGTCGGATGTGACGAACTGGTTGCAGCTCCGGTTGAAAACCGTTTACAACAATGCGTACCGCGATGCACCCTACGGCAGTAACAGCGACGACGAAACCGAGCAGTTGAATGCGGCGTTTTACGGCGCCGACCTGCGTCCGATGATGCCGGTGTACCATCCCGACGGAAATTTTTCCGGGCAGGGAAGCTGGACGAATATGGTTGCTACCCAAGCTTTGTCGGGCGAACGGAAAAATAAGGAAAACGATTTGTGGCTTACCGGCGGGTTGAAACTCACTCCTTTGAAAAACTGGACCGTGAACGTGGATTATACGTTCAATATGTATATTCTTTCCAAAAAGCAACACGGAAAAGAAATTCAGGAACACACGGCCAATCCGGACATCATTACGATTTTCCCCCACACTACGCCGAGCCGGGTAAAGTTTACGACCGACGATAACTATTACCAGACCTTCAATGCATTTACCGACTACAGCCGGGCGTTCGGACGGCACAACGTTAAAGTATTGGCCGGCTACAACTTCGAGAAGAAGAGTTACCGCTGGTTCAATGCCGAACGGGAAAATCTGATTAGTAACGACCTGGCTGCTTTGGGACAGGCATACGGAGAGAAGTACAACGGTAGCGGACAACATTCGTGGGCTACAATGGGGTATTTCGCCCGTATCAATTATAATTATGCGGAACGTTATTTGTTGGAACTGAACGGCCGTTACGACGGTTCTTCCAAATTTCCCAAGGACAATCGTTTCGTTTTCTTCCCTTCCGTTTCCGCCGCCTGGCGTATTTCGCAAGAGGCTTTTTTCGAGCCGCTGGGAAAAACAATCGACGAACTGAAGCTCCGGGTTTCTTACGGTACGCTGGGTAACCAGTCGGTAGGGGGTGATTATCCGTACATTGCGACCCTGAATACCAACGGGGAAATGGATTATCTGGTAGATGGCAAGAAAATCGCGCATGTACGTCCCGGCGGTATCGTAAGCCCGTTCCTCACCTGGGAAACGGTGCGCCAGACAGATATCGGAGTCGATTGGGGCATGTGGAATAACCGCTTTTACGGTAACTTCGACTGGTATACCCGGAAAACCCTGGATATGGTAACCGACGGCATGCCGCTTCCAGCCGTGTTGGGTACCGGAGCTCCGCAAGCCAATACCGCTGATTTGAAAACGATAGGCTGGGAACTTTCGGCCGGCTGGAGAGACCGGATAAATAAAGACTTCTCGTATGAGGTGAGTTTGGTATTGTCGGATTATCAGTCTGAAATCACTCGGTTCAACAATCCTCAGAAATTACTTTTCAACGGAGATGACCCCGCCAACTACACCGGACGCAAGTGGGGCGAGATATGGGGCTTCGTAACGGACGGGCTGTTCCAGTCGGCCGAAGAAGTGGCTTCGCATGCCGACCAGTCGGAGATTTACGGCGGCGCCTGGTATCCCGGCGATGTAAAGTACAAGGATTTGAATAACGACGGTAAAATTACCAAAGGGAAAAATACGTATGACGATCCGGGCGACCGGAAAGTGATCGGTAACAGCGAGCCTCGTTACAGTTACGGGGTGCGGGGCGCTTTGCAGTGGAAAGACTTCGATTTCGATCTTTTTATCCAGGGTATAGGCAAAAAAGACCTCGTACTGAGCGGCAACCAATTCTGGGGATTCGGAAACGAGTGGCACGTTCCTTTTAAACATGCGCTCGATTCGTGGACGGAAGAGAACCGCGGAGCCTATTTTCCCCGCTCTACGTACGACAATGTTACCGGTAACCGCGAAACGCAAACCCGGTATTTACAGAACGGCGCTTATTGGCGCTTGAAATCCGTCACGTTAGGTTATACCTTGCCTAAATCGTTGACCGACAAATGGTACATCCGGAATGTCCGTTTTTACATCAGCGGGCAAAACCTGTTCACATTCGATCATTTGTTCGATATCTACGATCCGGAAACCGTAAGCGTGGGCACGTACCCGTTAACCAAATCCGTATCGTTCGGTTTGAATATCACCTTATAAACGAGAAAAAACGATGAAGAAGAATAAAATATCACTATGGATGGCGGCGGTAGCCTGCTGCTGTATGTTAACCGCCTCTTGTTCGGATATGTTGGATTTGTATCCGGAGGATTCGATTTCCGACCCGAACTTCTGGAATAGCGTGGAAGACCTCGAGTTATATGCCAATTATTTCTACGAATGCCTGCCCGGAGCGAAAGGACCGGGTGCCGATGACGAATCGGATTGCTTTGTCAACGAAAAGCCGAAAACCTGGATTTTCAACTTGGAAACCGTTCCCACTTCCGGGGGCGGATGGAGTAACGGAGACTGGGGGAAGATACGGGCATGTAACTATTTTATGGCGCGTTACGGAAAAGTGAAGGGGGAAGAAACCCGGATAAATCGGACGGTTGCATTGGTGCGTTTTTTCCGTGCCTGGGAGTATGTGGAAAAAGTAAAACGTTTCGGCGATGTGCCTTGGTATGAAACCGAGTTGCAGGTAGACTCGGAAGAGCTTTACAAAGGACGCGATTCGAGGAAAACGGTGTTTACCCATATTCTCGAGGATTTGGATTTCGCCATCGCGCATTTACCGGGTCCGGGCGAAACCAAACCGGGAAATATGCACAAGTATGCAGCGCTGGCATTCAAATCGCGCGCCTGCTTGTACGAGGCTTCATTTCGCAAATACCACGGGTTGGGCGATTACGAGGAGTTGTTCCGGGAAGCTGCCGGAGCGGCGTACCGGGTAATGGAAGAAGGTGGGTACGACGTGTGGAGTACCGGTAATCCCGAATCCGATTATTACCAGCTTTTTATCCAGGAAGACCTTACTTCGAACAGCGAATGCATCTTACCCAGAATCTATATTACCAAGTTGTTGATGCAGAATAATACGCGCCAGTTGGAGGAATCGTATACCGGCATGAGCCGCGCCATGTTCGAACAGTACCTGTGTGCCGATGGATTGCCTGCAGGCGTAAGTCCCGGGTATCGCGAGGCTGCGATGCCGGCCGACGAGCTGCTCAAAAGGGATCCGCGTTTAAGCCAAACCATCGACAACCCGTCGTTGCCGTTTAAAATATTGAGCGACGGTACGATACAGTATAACGAGCTGCCGGTTATCGATACGAAGTATTGTACTACGGGATATTACGTAATGAAGTATCACTCGCCCGACCCGGAGCAATGGAATCTGGCTCAGTCTACCCTCGATGTGTTTATTTTCCGGTATGCGGAAGTGTTGCTGAATTATGCCGAGGCGAAGGCCGAGTTGGGCGAATGCGACCAGGAAGTATTAGACGCTACCGTTAACCGGTTGCGCGACCGGGTGGATATGCCTCACATGACGGAAACGGTGGGGTTCGCCGACCCGGCTTGGCCGGATTACGGATATGCGCTTCCGCCGCTGTTGTACGAGATACGGCGGGAACGCGCCGTAGAACTGGTGGGCGAAGGGTTTCGCTGGGACGATATCGTGCGCTGGAAAGCCGGTAAATTGCTCGAAGCGCCGAAGAGCTTGTTGGGAATGAAAGTTTCCGATGAATTGAAGAATAAGTATGCCGATTTCAACCGGGAACTGACGGACGATAATTACCTGATTGTTTATCCCGACAGGAATACGCGGGTATGGGACGATAAGTTGTATCTCCATCCGCTGCCTATCGACGAAACTACGATGAACCCGAATTTGTTGCCGAATAATCCAGGATGGGAATAACCTCTAAAAGAAAATAATCATGAAACGACAGCTTGTAACAATGGCCGTTTGGACGGCCGGACTCTTTTGCCTGACAGGTTGTGCCGACGGGGATAGCCGGCAGACGATTTATATCCCGGGAGCGGGGGCCGTGGTAAAAGCGAATTTTTATATAGAAGACGAACCGTATGTACAACCCTTTACCGTGGCTGTTACGCGGGAAACTTATCCGCAGTTGACGGAATACGGGTTGCCGGCGGATGCAGTGGTACACCTGGAAGCCGACCCCGACAAGGTTGCCGGGTATAATTCCCGGAACGGAACTACGTATGAGATGTTACCGGCAGCAGCTTTTAGCGTGTCTCCCCAGGTCGTAATAAAAGCCGGACACTCCGAGTCGGAGCCGGCTGTCGTTACCGTGCAGGCCGAAGGGAATATCGAAGCGTTTAAAGAATATTTGCTCCCGGTGAGCATCGTCTCTGTCGACGGTGCGGAAGCCGACGATTGTTGCCAAACGATTTATTTTATTTTCAAAGGAACCATAGATGCCAGCCGGATGGAATTGCTCGACCGTACCGGATGGGAGGTAACGGCCGCGTCGTCGGAAGAACCGAAAGAAGGCGACTGGGGCAACAGCGGGTTGAAAGAAGCTTGCCTCGACGGTAATATCGGTACGTTCTGGAGTACGGCCTGGGAGCTCGAACGGCCGCAACCGCCTCACTGGATCGTAATCGATTTGAAGCAATCCCTTTCTATCCGGGGATTTGCGTGCCAGGCACGCAAAGAAGGTGCCGACGGCCCCAAGGCGGTAACGATAGAGGTGAGCGAGGATAACCGGAACTGGCGCGCGGCTGCTTCTTTCGAAGACATTCCGGCGCAGGGCGAATTCCGTTCGTTTTTCCCGGAGGCGGTAACCGGACGCTATCTCAAAGTAACGATTACCGCGGTGAACGGCGGCCCGCAAGTTACCGTAAGCGAACTCAATTTATTTTAATCTACTCACATTTAAAAAGAATTTTATGAAGTTGATAC
>DBGBSM010000533.1:0-6757 GCA_048468815.1 Parabacteroides sp. | reverse complement strand
TACAAACCAAGGAAAGCCGATAAAACTCCATAAAATACCTGCTAAATTATTTTTTCGATAACTATGAAAAGTTCTTGCGATAATTGTGAAAAGTTCTTTTGATAACTATGAAAAGTTCTTGCGACAATTATGAAAAGTACTTTTCATAACTATCGAACTAAATAAAGCGCTTTTTCTTTTTTTCCGTTCCCGCAACAAAAAATAAAATTCTTCCGCATTTTTTACCGGCAAGGTGAGTACCGTGCGCCCATCGTCCCGTATTATGTATAAAAAGCGCATCATACGTGAAAGAAGATAAAACACGCACCGGCGAGCTTCCGTTCGAAACCACTGCACGGACGTTGCTCGAACAAGTAAAAAAGACAGACCGTCCGGCAGACGAAGAAATCCGGGCTACCTGGAACGAAGTGGCCGCCCGGCTCCGGCGCGACAGGAAGCGCACGCTCGTACGCCGCCTGTTTTATTATACCGCTCCGGCAGCCGCCGCAGCGGCCGTTCTTTTCTTCCTGTACATTTTTTCGCCGGCCGAAAAACCGGCGCCCGCCCTTTCGGCCGCCTTGTTGCAAGACAGCATAGCCACACATGCACAAACGGAAATCGTACTGGTAGCGCAAAACCGGCAATTGGAGCTGGCCGACGCCGCCGAGCTCGAATACCGACACGACGGTTCGCTTACCGTAGACCGCAACGCCGTGACGGAAACGGTTTCCCCCCGGAAAGAAACACCGGAAGAAACGCCGCTGAACCACCTCATCGTACCGAAAGGACGGCGGGCGAGCATCACGTTTTCCGACGGCACGAAGCTGTTTGTCAATGCCGGCTCGCATGTGATTTACCCGGCCGTATTCGGAAAAGACGAACGGGAAATCGCCGTGGAAGGCGAAATTTACCTCGAAGTGAGCAAAGACCCGTCGCGCCCTTTCTTCGTAAAGGCGAACGGCTTCGATGTAAAAGTAACCGGTACCACGTTCAACGTATGCGCCTATAAAGACGGGGCCGCCTCGGTGGTGCTGGTGGAGGGAAGCGTGGAAGTAAAAACGGCTGCCGACGAAAAAGTGCAGTTACACCCCAACCAGCTCGCCGACCTGAAGAACGGGCGGGCCGAAGTGCGCGAAGTAGACGTATTCGAGTATATATGCTGGAAAGACAACATGATGCTGCTTACCCGGCGGCCGGCCAGCGAAGTACTGGAACGGCTCGCCCGGTATTACGGACGCCCCATCGAATACGAGCCGGCCATCGGCGAAATACCGATTTCCGGGAAATTAGACCTGAAAGAAAACCTGGAAGACGTAATCCATACCGTTTGCCTTTCGTTAGCCCTCACGTACGAACCGACCGAAAACGGAGGATTGTATGTGAGCCTGAAATAAATCATCCTCCTTCATAAAAAAAGAATGCCTATGTAGAAACACGCCGAAAAAAAAGTGAACCGGACAATACGGCCATATTATCCGGTTCGGAATGTCTAATCTTTTAATGTTTATGTATCAAAGAAAAAACGTTACAAATGTATGAAAAAGAATGTAAGAATCAGCCGGCATCCGGCGCATTTCGTCACAAGTATTTGTTTAGCCTTATTTTTGGCATCTTTCGGTAGCATTCCGCTATATGCTTCGCCTACCTATGCCGAGCAAACCACGTTAACCGTAAACTTGAACAACCGCACGGTTAAAGAAGTATTCGACTACATCGAACAAAACAGCGAGTTTATCTTCGTGTACCACGGCTCGAAAGTAAATCTCGGTAAAAAAGTGAATGTGAACGTACACAACCAGTCGGTAGAAAAAATACTGGACTCGATGTTCGCCGGAACAGACCTGGAATACATCGTCAAAGACCGGCAGATTATCGTACGGAAAAACGAAACGGCTCCGGCTGCGAAACCCGTTTCCACGCCGCAGCAAGACCGCCGAATCACGGTGGAAGGAACCGTGAAAGGCGCCGACGGCGAACCGTTGATCGGCGTGAACGTGCTCATTAAAGGCACTGCCACCGGTACCACCACCGACATCGACGGCCGTTTTACCGTAACGAACATCCGGCCCAACGCCACGCTGACCGTTTCGTATATCGGCTATAAAACACAGGATGTGGCCGTAAACAACCGTTCTTCGCTGAAGATTACGTTGCAGGAAGACAGCGAAGCGCTCGACGAAGTAGTGGTGGTAGGCTACGGCGTGCAGAAAAAAATCAACCTTTCGGGCGCCGTAGGCAGCGTTTCGGCCAAAGCGCTCGAAAACCGGCCGATTACCAACATGGGTATGGGGTTGCAGGGTACGATTCCGAACCTGAACATCACCGTACCGAGCGGTAACGCTAACTCGGCTCCGAAATTCAATATCCGCGGGTATACTTCCATCAACGGCGGCGAGCCGCTTATCCTGGTTGACAATATCCCCACCTCGGGCGACGAGCTGTCGCGTATGAACCCGAACGACATCGAAAGCATCTCCGTGCTGAAGGATGCCGCCTCGTCGGCTATTTACGGGGCGCGCGCCGCCTTCGGCGTGGTACTGGTTACTACCAAATCGGCCCGGTCGGAAAAAGTTTCGGTAGCGGTAAATGCTTACTATTCTACGCGCAAAGTAAGCCGGTTGCCGGACGTGGTTACCGACCCCTACCTGGTGCTGAACGTTAAAAACGACGCGGCCCGGCCGCTTTACAATCCGCTTTATTCGGATGCGGAAGTGGAAATGGCGAAAAAATTCTCGGAAAACCCCGGCATGTCGCCCATCGCGCTCGACCCGAACGACCCGAACAAATGGGTATATTACGGCCATACCGACTGGATGGACGAAGTGTACAACAGCACCGCTCCTTCGTATACGGTGAATATGAGCGTATCGCAGCGGGGTAAAAAAGCGGGGTATTACCTGTCGGCCGAGTACTTCGACCAGGACGGTATGTTCCGGTACGGAAACGATATTTACAAACGGTACAATTTCCGCGGAAAAGTGGATTACCAGATTACCGATTGGCTGAAACTGAGCAACAATACGGCTTTTACGTACCGTACGTACGACGAACCGAGCTTCGGCGAAACCGGGTGGAACCTGGAAGATTTCTTCCATATGGTAAACCGTACCTACTCGACCAGCATTCCGAAGAACGACGACGGTACCTGGACCTCCGACGGAGGCGCCTTGCTGGGCAAGCTGAACGACGGCGGACGCAAATACAACAAGAGCAACGAGTTTTCGACCTCGTTCGCCCTCGACATCGCGTTGATTAAGAATACCTGGGACGTGAAAGCGGATATGACGTTCCGCCGCAACAGCGACCTCACGAAAGCATCGTACCTGCCTTACACTTACCGTACGGGCCCCGACCGGCCGATACAAACCAGCGGCGTGGTTCCTTCGGCGCGGAATACGAGCAATTTTTACAACTACAACGTATACAACGTGTATACCGACTTCCACAAAACGTTTGCCGAAAAGCATTACGTACAGGCGTTGGTGGGATTCAACCAGGAATCGTACCGTTCGAACAAGAACTGGTTTTCGCGCGACAAGCTTATCAGCGAAAGCTATCCTACGCCCGAACTGGCCACCGGAACGGCGAAAGGGGGCGAAGGCGTACAGGAATGGGCGGTTCGCGGCATGTTCTTCCGGCTGAATTATATTTTCAACAACCGGTATATCGTGGAAGTAGACGGCCGTTACGACGGTACTTCGCGGTTCCCGAAAAACGACCGGTTCGGGTTCTTCCCCTCGGCCTCGGCTGCCTGGGTGGTTTCGGAAGAATCGTTTATGCAATCGCTGAAGGAATCGCTGGGCATGAACCTGTTCAAAATCCGCGCTTCGTACGGAAGCCTGGGCAACCAGCTTATTTACGACAGTGACGGTAACGTAATCAACTATCCGTATATCACGGAAATGGGTGCAGGTGAAATCAGCCGGATTTTAGACGGCGAACGGCCTATCGGTATTTCCCAACCGGGATTGGTATCTTCGTCGCTTACATGGGAAAAAGTATCTACCGTAAACGTGGGTGCCGACCTGACCTTGCTCGACGGACGGCTGGATTTCAGTTTCGACTATTACAACCGCTTCACTACCGGCATGTTGACCAAGAGCCGCGAATTGCCGGCCATCTTAGGTACCAGCGAACCGAAAGAGAATGCGGCCGACCTGAAAACGAAGGGGTGGGAAATTACCCTGGGCTGGCGCGACCATTTCAACCTGGGCGGCGAACCGTTCAATTACGGCGTGAAGTTTATCCTGGCCGACAGCCGCGCGTATATCACGAAGTTCGACAATAAAACCCGCTCGCTCAAGGATTATTACGAAGGACAGGAGATAGGCGAAATCTGGGGGTTGGAAACCGAAGGATTTTTCCAGAGCGAGGAAGAGTTGAAAAACCACGCCGACCAGAGCGCCGTGGGTGAAGACGACCAGAAATACCAGTTCTATGTGGGCGACCTGAAGTTCAAAGACCGGAACAACGACGGCAAAATCGACAAGGGCGACTGGACGGTGGACGACCCGGGCGACTTCAAGAAAATCGGAAACGACCGCTCGCGCCTGCCTTTCAGTATCGACCTGAATGCCGACTGGAAAGGGTTCGACGTGCGCGCTTTCTTTCAGGGAGTAGCCAAAAGAGACTGGTACGCTGCGGGCAGCAACCATTACTTCTGGGGTATTTACGCCCAGCCGTGGACGAACGTGCAGAAACAGAACCTCGACCACTGGACTCCCGAAAACCCGGACGCTTATTTTCCGCGCGTCAAGGCGTACATCGCCGAATCGACGGGCAGCGAGCTGGCTTGTCCGCAAACCAAATATCTGCAGGACGCTTCGTATATGCGTTTGAAAAACTTCACGTTCGGATATACCTTGCCGCGGAACTTAACGCAGCGTTTCGCCATCGACCGACTCCGGTTCTACTTCAGCGCGGAAAACCTGTTCGAGATTTCGCACCTGAAAGCGAACCTCGACCCGGAAGCGTTGTCGGACAACTCGAAAATCTATCCGTTCCAACGTACTTATTCTTTCGGCTTGAATCTTAATTTCTAATAAATACGAAACGACAATGAACAAGATAAATTATTTGAAGCCTATACTTTTAGCAGGAGCGTTATGCGTAGCCGGCAGTTCTTGTAACGACAGTTTCCTGGAAAAGTACCCGGAAACGAGCATTACCGAAGAGAATTTTTTCCGTACCTCGCAAGACCTGGAAACGTATACGAACGGGTTGTACGACTTGTTATCCGTATCGTACAACGATATTTACTCCGACAACCTGAGCACTTACACCGGAAGCAGCGAAACCGACAACATGCTGCGCGGCAAGCTGACCATCGAAAACGTGGGCGGCTGGAGTAACTGGGGAAACCTGCGCAGCATCAACTTCCTGCTGGCCAATGCCGGACGTGCGGAAGGAAACGCCGAAGACATCGAACATTATGTGGGTATCGCCCGGTTTTTCCGCGCCCAGTTTTATTACGACCAGGTAAAAAAATACGGGGATGTGCCCTGGATTTCGAAACCGCTGAAAACCGACGACGAGGAATTGCTCTTTAAAACGCAAGACCCGCGTACGCTGGTGGTCGACTCGGTAATGGCCGATTTGCAATATGCCGTAGACCATATCAAAGCGGGCGACAGCCGCACGCGCATCACGCAATACGCCGCTTACCAGTTGATGGCGCGCATCGCGTTGCACGAAGGTACTTTCCGCAAGTACCATACGGAACTGAACCTGACGAATACAGCCGATGCGTTGCTGGAAAAAGCGGCCTGGGCTGCCAAGCAACTGATGGATACCGAATTGTTCGAGATTACGGGTACCGGCGCACAGGGATATTGCGATTTGTTTTCGAGCCCCGACCTGTCGGCGAACAAGGAAATGATTCTGTACGACGATTATAGCCGCGAGCTGAACCGGGGCAACAACACGTCGAGCGTATACGACTGGCAATGGGCGCTGAGCAAGAGCCTGGCCGACAGCTACCTGAACACCGACGGTACGCGCCCCACGGATAACCCGGCGTATAAAACCACCGGTTACCTGGATATGTTTACCGGCCGCGACGAGCGTATGGCCGAAACCATCATGGCTCCGGGATTTACCAAAGACGGCGACAAACAGCCGAGCGTGGCGCGTCCTGCCTTCGGCGGCCTGATTCAAATAAAGTTCTATCCGCGTTCGTTGTCAATGGGCATGGAATGGGATAAGAATTATACCGACCTGCCTATTTTCCGTTACGGCGAAACGTTACTCATCTACGCCGAAGCGAAAGCGGAACTGAATCAAATCGACCAGCCGGTTATCGACCTGACGGTAAATGCGCTCCGGAAGCGGGCGAACGTAACCGCCCTGACGCTGGCGGGCTTGACGGCCGACCCGGTACTGGCAGCCCAATATCCGAACGTAACCGGCCCGAACCAGGCGGTTATCCTGGAAATCCGCCGCGAACGCCGCGTGGAACTGGCGTGCGAAGGGTTCCGCTACGACGACCTGATGCGCTGGAAAGCGGGGAAACTGCTGGAAGGCCCGTCGGAAGGTATCTACGTGTCGGGCTTAGGAGCCTACGACGTAACGGGCGACGGCAAACCGGACGTGGCTATCCTGAACTCGCCTTCGGAAACGGACCCCATCGCTTCGTTGCCGGACGACGAACAAAAGGCGTTGAGCAAATATTACCTGCACGACGATAACGGAAACGAACAAGATTTCTATTTGTCGGAAGGAACGTACGGCAATATCCGGTTCGTAAACGATAAAACGCTGCCGCGCACGTTTGTAGACC
>DBGBSM010000532.1:0-8784 GCA_048468815.1 Parabacteroides sp. | reverse complement strand
AAATAAATTCGTTTCGGTTACATACGACCTGAACGTAGGCGAAGGGGAAGACCGCGAGTTGATGGAAAAAGCAACCGCAGAGCAACCTCTGAACTTTATCTTCGGCACAGGTTCTATGCTCGAAGCGTTTGAAAAAGCGTTGAAGGGACTGGAAGTGGGAGACAAATTCGATTTTTCTCTTTCTCCGGAAGAAGCCTACGGCGAATATGTGGAAGACCATGTACTCGATCTTCCTAAAAAAATATTCGAAGTAGAAGGTAAATTTGACGAAAACGTTATCTATGAAGGAAATACGGTACCTATGATGGATTCGAACGGCAACCGGTTGAACGGTTCCGTGCTCTCTATCGGAGAAGATACGGTGAAAATGGATTTCAACCATCCGTTGGCAGGCGAAACCTTACATTTTTCGGGGGAAGTGCTGGATGTGCACGATCCGTCGGAAAAGGAAATCCAGGAATTGCTGGCTCCCGCCGGAGGGTGCGGCTGCGGATGCGACCACGATTGCGGCGAAGGCTGCGGCGATGGTTGCGAAGACTCGGAACACAAAGGCGGTTGCGGATGTCATTGATTTTTTATAGATAGCGAATATGCGGAGGCGCGGAATTGCAGGGATTTATTTTTAATGGGTAAGATAAAAACAAAATCGCTGTATTTCCGCGTCTTTTTTTGTTTGCCTCCGGTGAGGCAGTGTATTTTTTGTAAGAAAAACAGATTAGAACCTATGAATACATTCGGGAATCTTTTTAGGCTCACTTCCTTCGGCGAATCGCACGGAATGGGCATCGGAGGAGTAATCGACGGCTGTCCGGCCGGAATCGAGTTGGATATGGATTTTATTCAACACGAGCTCGACAGGCGACGTCCCGGACAATCGGCAATCACGACACCCCGGAAAGAATCGGATAAAGTACATTTCCTTTCCGGATTGTATGAAGGAGTTACTACAGGTACCCCTATCGGTTTTATCATCTGGAACGATAACCAGCATTCGTCGGATTACGACAATATGAAAGACGTATTCCGGCCTTCGCATGCCGACTATACTTACCAGGCTAAATACGGTATCCGCGACCATCGGGGAGGCGGCCGTTCTTCCGCCCGGGAAACGATAGCCCGCTGTGTGGCGGGAGCGATAGCCAAGCAAATACTCGGAAGAGAAGGAATAACCGTGCAGGCATACACTTCGCAGGTAGGAGATATACAGTTGGAATCCGGGTACAGCGCATACGACTTGAGTGTGGCCGAAACGAATCCCGTTCGGTGCCCCGACAGGCAAAAAGCAGCCGAGATGGAGCGGTTGATTGCCGAAGTGAAGAGCCAGGGAGATACGGTAGGCGGCATCATTACGTGTGTTGCCAAAGGAGTTCCCGTAGGATTGGGAGAGCCCGTATTCGATAAATTGCATGCGGCGTTAGGCGCGGCGATGTTGAGCATCAATGCCGTAAAAGGATTCGAGTACGGCGACGGCTTTGCCGGTGCCTTTTTCCGGGGTTCGGAACGCAACGACAGTTTTTACGGCGAGAACGGCACTATCCATACCCGTACCAATCATTCCGGCGGAATACAGGGCGGCATCAGCAACGGCGAAGATATTTATTTCCGGGTGGCGTTCAAACCGGTGGCTACCCTGTTGAAGGAACAAGACACCGTAACCGTTAACGGCGAAGACACCGTGTTGAAAGCCCGCGGGCGCCACGACCCTTGCGTACTTCCGCGTGCGGTACCTATCGTAGAAGCCATGGCGGCGATGGTATTGCTGGATTACCGGTTACTGCAAAAAACGCACCGGTAAGGCTTTTTACTCGTGATGGTAAGGCTCGTTGTTCAGAATCGTCATAGCGCGGTAAAGTTGTTCCGCAAAAATTACGCGAATCATCTGGTGGGAAAAAGTCATTTTGCTGAGTGAAATCTTTTCTCGGGCAGCCGAATATACCTTTTCACTGAATCCGTACGGACCGCCGATAATGAAAACAAGCCGTTTGGCAACCGTATGCATTTTCTTTTCGATATACGCGGCGAATTGCATCGAAGTAAATTCTTTACCCTTGTCGTCGAGCAGCACCGGGTAATCGCCCGGCTGAAGCATTTTCAGGATAAGTTCTCCCTCTTTTTCTTTTTGCTGCGACTCATTCATATTCTTTACATTCCGGATATCCGGAATCCAGCAGGTTTCGAAAGGCAGGTAATGTACCAACCGGCCGGTATATTCCTTTAATGCTTCCGCAAAATAAGAAGCGTCGGTTTTTCCGATCGCTATCAATACGATTTTCATCCGCAGTCAATTAACTTGTTCCGGAAAGCGAATTTAGAAGAAATTTCCATACCTTTGCCACGGAAGGATATAAAAAAGCAACCGTATGAAACGAATTTTACTGGCATTGGTTCTGTGCGCGGCCTGTATGGCATCGTATGCCGCCGACCTTCGTCCGGTTACCGATGCATTTGCGAAAGGACAGGCCGGAGCTATGCAAACCTATATGGATACGGCAATCGATATGCATGTAGCCGGTACCGATAAGAAATGTACGGCCGGCGAAGCAGTGAAACTGCTGGCTGATTTTTTCGGCCGCAACCAACCGAAAACATTTACCTTACTTCACAATGCGGATAAGAAAGATTCCGGTTTCAGCGTAGGTACGCTCGAAACGGCCGGTGCTACTTTCCGGGTAAACCTCACTTACCGCATCCAGGATAATACGGTACGAATACAATCAATCAGAATAGAATAAGCTATGGATAAACTAATCGACGAACTCATTCGCTTGTCGTTTGCCGAAGACATCGGCGACGGCGACCATACTACCCTTTGCTGCATACCCGATACCGCCATGGGAAAATCGCAACTCCTTATTAAGGAAGACGGCGTAATTGCCGGCGTGGAAACGGCTGCGCGGATTTTCCACGATTTCGACCCCGACTTGAAAATGACGGTTTTTATTCCCGACGGTACGGAAGTAAAAAAAGGCGACGTAGCCTTTACCGTAGAAGGAAAAGTGCAATCGTTACTGCAAACCGAACGGCTGATGCTGAACGTGATGCAGCGGATGAGCGGTATCGCTACCACTACCCGTAAGTATGTAAAAGCACTGGAAGGCACCGGCACCCGGGTACTGGATACCCGCAAAACGACGCCCGGTATGCGGATGATGGAAAAAGAAGCGGTAAAAATCGGCGGAGGCGTAAACCACCGCATCGGCTTATTCGACATGATTTTGCTGAAAGACAACCATGTGGATTTTGCCGGCGGAATAAAGCAAGCCATTACCCGGGCTCAGGAATACCTGAAAGCCAAAGGTAAGAACCTGAAAATCGAAATCGAAGTACGCAATTTCGACGAATTGCAACAGGTATTCGAAGTAGGCGGTGTCGACCGGATTATGTTGGATAACTTTTCGATCGAGAATACGAAGGAAGCCGTTCGGCGTATCCGCGAGGCCGGGAATTACGAAATCGAATCGTCGGGCGGCATCACGTTCGATACGTTGCGTGCCTATGCCGAGTGCGGAGTCGACTTTATTTCCGTAGGCGCTCTGACCCATTCGGTAAAAAGCCTCGATATGAGTTTGAAAGCTTGCTGATAGAATAAGCTGTTTAAATGAAAAAGCCCGTTACGAAATTCGTGACGGGCTTTTTATTATAAGTATAACCGGTTCTTATAGCGGATGGTACTGAACGAACGCTTCGATTGCCTCGTACGAAGCCAGCCCCAGCTTGTTATACAACGCGGCGGTAGCCCGGTTGCGGTCTTCGGCGCGCTGCCAGAACAAACGTTCGTCGTTGCCTAAGAACGGAGCGCTTTCCATTTGCGACTGATGTTTCAGAATCGAGTTCCGTTTCAGGCGCAATTCTTCCGGACTGATAGGCACAGCCATTTCGATATGGTCCATTTCCCATTCGGCCCAGGCGCCGCGGTACATCCAGATACGGCAGTTCTTCAGCCATTCTTCGCCTTTCAACTCGTCGATAGCGGCTAATACGGCATCCAGGCAAACCTTATGTGTTCCGTGCGGGTCGGCCAGGTCGCCGGCAACGAACATTTCGTCCGGTTTGATTTCCTGCAACAAGGCTTTTACGATGGCGATGTCTGCTTCGCTCAGGTCGTTCTTCTTCACCTTGCCGGTTTCGTAGAAAGGCAAATCCAGGAAATGAACCCGTTCTTCGGGAACCCCCATGAAGCGGTCGGCCGTACGGGCTTCTTCGCGGCGGATACGTCCTTTCAGGAACAAAATATCTTTCGTATCCATATCCCCTTCCTTCTTCACGTTCAGCAAGAAGTCTTTTATTTCGAGCGCTTTGTCTTTTAAAGTCTGGTCGTCGGGAAGGTATTGGTCGCAAACATCTTTCAGGAAAGATACGTACCGAACCACTTCTTCATCGCCTACGGCGATATTACCCGAAGTTTCGTAAGCGATATGTACATTATGCTTCTGGTCTACTAAGCGCCGCAATGTTCCGCCCATCGAAATCACGTCGTCGTCGGGATGCGGGCTGAATACCAATACGGTTTTCGGATACGGTTTGGCACGTTCCGGACGGTTGCTGTCGTCGGCATTCGGTTTGCCGCCCGGCCAACCGGTGATGGTATGTTGCAGGTCGTTGAAAATCTGTATATTCACATTGTAAGCCGAGCCATACAACGCCAACAGTTCGCCTAAGCCGTGTTCGCTGTAATCCTTATTCGTGAGTTTCAGAATCGGTTTGCCGGTTTTCATACATAGCCAAACGATAGCCCGGCGAATCAGTTTGTTGTCCCATTCGCAATTGGTTACCAGCCAGGGATGACTGATGCGGGTAAGCTCGTAAGCCGCCGACAAATCGATAACCAGCCGCGCACTGTTATGCGTTTGCAGGTAAGAAGCGGGAATTACATCCGACACTTTTTCTTCCACCGCTTTCTGTACCATCGGCGCTTTATCTTCGCCCCAGGCCAGCAAAACGATATTTTTCGCTTTCAGGATAGTGGAAATCCCCATCGTAATGGCGCTCATCGGCACGTTTTCCAGCGAAGAGAAAATCTTGGTGGCCTCGTTGCGCGAATCGCTGTCGAGCGTCACCAGCCGGGTAATCGAATTGATGCTCGAGCCGGCGCTGTTCAAGCCGATGTTTCCGGCATGTCCGATACCCAACAGGATGTAATCGATTCCGCCCGCTTCCTGGATTCGTTGCTCGTAATTCCTCGAAAATTCGTAAATCGCTTCTTTCGGCATGGTACCGTCGGGCGAGTATACGTTTTCGGGAAGAATATCCACCTGGTCGATAAATACCTCTTTCAACTGCACCATATTGCCGGCAGCCGCCGAAGGCAGGGGATAAAATTCGTAAACATTGAATATGATAACATTGTGGAAGCTCAGTTTTTCTTCCTTGTGCATCCGAACCAGTTCTTTGTAAACGCTTATAGGAGAATGGCCTCCCGAAACGGCCAGTACGAAATTCTTTCCTTCGTTTTGTTTTTTCCGGATTTGCGCGGCGATTTCGTTGGCTACGGCCACCGAACCTTCGTCGAGCGATTCGTAAATGTAGGTCGGAATGTTTTCCATACGCGTCAAAACAGACTGTTCGTAGGCATTCTCAGGCCGGTAATACCGCACGGGAATGCGGGTGAGGGTAATTTGAGAACTCAGGTTTGTTTTCATATCATTTTGATTTAGTACACAGTAAATGCTTTTTATTTGTGTTTTTCACCTGCCTGAAACAGGGCGAGCCGGGAAGCAGGGGCAACCCTGTCCGATTATGCCGCGGCGCCAGCTGTTTCCGGTTCTTTCTCGCAAAGATACTTTTTTATTTTATGCCAGCCATTTGCAAAGAACAAAAAAGTAACTATCTCTATGTAAAATACCCCCGTTCAGGTAGTGAGCGTTTCCAGTTCGAGCGTTTGCTCCGTCCATCGGTCCATCGCTTCGGCCAAGGCTTTTTTAGCAGCCGAATAAGCTTCGTACAAACCGGTATCCGCAGCGCCTTCGGGAGTGGAAAGCCGGCTTTCCAGCCCGGCGAGCCGCTTTTCCGTACTTTCAATTAAGCGCTCCGTTTCCGCGATGGCCCTTTCCGCTTTCTTAATCGCTTTGCTTTGTTCTTTCCGGGCCTCGTACGACAACTTGTTTTGCGAGGTCGCTTCCTCCGTATCCCCGCCCGCTTGCGCCGGTGCGGCCGCTTTCTTTTCCAGCTCGCGCAAGCTGTCCATTTTTTTCTTTTCCAGGAAACTGTAAATACCCCCCAGATGCTCCTTTACCTGTCCGTTACCGAACTCGTATACCTTCTCCACCAGGCCGTCGAGAAATTCCCGGTCGTGCGAAACCACGATTACCGTACCGTCGAACTCCCGGATAGCCTCCTTCAGTACGTCTTTCGAACGCATGTCGAGGTGGTTGGTAGGCTCGTCGAGGATAAGCAGATTTACCGGCTCCAGCAACAGCCGGATCATCGCCAGCCGGGTGCGTTCGCCGCCCGAAAGCACCTTTACTTTTTTGTCGGAAGCCTCGCCGCCGAACATAAACGCCCCCAGGATGTCGCGTATCTTGGTGCGAATGTCGCCCTGCGCCACATAATCGATGGTTTCGAACACCGTGAGGTTATCGTCGAGCATCTGCGCCTGGTTCTGGGCGAAGTAACCTATCTTTACGTTATGCCCGAGTTGCAGTTTCCCTTCGAAATCGATTTCGCCCATGATGCATTTTACCAGTGTCGATTTCCCTTCGCCGTTTTTCCCTACGAAAGCCACCTTGTCGCCCCGTTCGATGGTAAAGGTAACCCGTTCGAATATCCGGTGGCTACCGTACCGCTTGGCCACGTTCTCCAGAATCACCGGGTAGGAACCGGAGCGGGGAGCCGGCGGAAACTTCAGGTTCAGCATGGCCGTATCCACTTCGTCCACCTCGATGCGTTCCACCTTTTCCAGTTGTTTCACGCGCGATTGCACTTGGTTCGATTTGGTAGCCTTGTACCGAAACCGCTCGATAAAAGCCTCCGTTTCCTGCAACTTCTTCTGTTGGTTCTCGAAGGCGCGCAACTGCTGCTCGCGCCGTTCGCGGCGCAACGTTACGTAGTGCGAGTAATTTACTTTGTAATCGTATATTTTTCCCAGCGAGATTTCGATGGTACGCATCGTGGTGGCGTCTAAGAACGCCCGGTCGTGCGAAACCAGCACCACGGCGTTCGCCCGGGTAGCGATAAAGTTTTCGAGCCATTGAATCGACTCGATGTCGAGGTGGTTGGTAGGCTCGTCGAGCAGCAATACGTCCGGACGGCGCAGCAGCAGCTTCGCCAGCTCGATACGCATGCGCCAGCCTCCGCTGAATTCCGACGTAGGCCGGTCGAAATCCTCGCGTGTAAATCCCAGCCCCAGCAAGGTACGTTCCAGCTCGGCCTGGTAATTATTTCCTCCCAGCAGCGCCAGGTGCTCGGAAAGATGCGTTACCTTTTCGATGAGCTTGTGGTATGCATCCGACTCGTAATCGGTGCGCTCGGCCAGTTCCGTATTGAGCCGTTCGATTTCTTTTTCCTGCTCGCGCAAATGCCCGAAAGCCGTTTCGGCTTCCTCCCGTACCGTACGGGTATCGGCCAGCACCATTTGCTGCGGCAGGTAGCCGATGGTAACTTCCTTCGGTACGCTAACCGTTCCGGCAGTAGGCATCTGTTGCCCGGCCAGTATTTTCAGCAGGGTGGATTTGCCGGCGCCGTTTTTCCCGGCCAGCGCTATCCGGTCTTTCTTATTGATTACGAACGATACTTCGTCGAAGAGGGTGAATCCCCCGAATTCAACCGTTAATCCGTCAACCGATATCATAGATGTTAGGTGTTTGAGCGTATATGGATACTACAGACCGCAGGCAACCACCCGGGTCCGTTTCGATTATGCCGGGGCGAGGCCTGTTTCTGTTTATCCGGGGTAAAGATAAGGATAAAAAACGGGAATCGGAGCAGATACATACATGAAGGCTGTAAACGAAGAGCTTAGCTACGGGCGAACCGCGGGAATAAAGCCGGGTAGAAGTGGAGTTATGCAGTTATCCCGTTGCTTTGTTTCGGCAGAAAGCGGAATTGGTGTTGCTGTTACATCGGTTCGATGCCGTTTTCCTTTTGGAGCCGGGGTGCTTCCGGTCCGGTCGGTTCCGGGCGGATACGGAAATTTTTAAGATTTTTTTGCCCGGCATTTCAAGGAGCCGTTTCGATAAAATGAGGATATTTACAACATCGGACTTGAGAAGAATAAAAGTCTCCGGAATAGTTCACTCACTAAACGGATTAAAAAGATGCGAATACTTTCTACCCCTGTAACGAACCTGGTTTTGAACATTTTTCTCGGATGTATGTTATGCACGCTGTTTGCCTGCGGCCGCGAGGATTATACTCCTAAAAAGTATATGGGGCTAAAAGGAAAGATAGCCGGCATCCGCGATACGGTGTACGATTGTACTTTGCTGGGGTTTGATGTGGGTTCCGGAGATTTGAAAAGGGTAAGCGCCGTCGATTTCGATGCGGAAGGCAATATTATAAAAACGACCGTGTATAACGCCGACTCCAGTAACGTTGATATAGGGGAATCGGTTTACAAAGACCATGCGCTTTTCTCGAGTCGGAGCCGATGGCAAATAGGAAGAGATGTTTTTACCTATACATCGGAACGTATCTCCATGGAAAACGGTACGCTGAAATACAAAGAGAGCAACGATACCCAGCACTGGATACGCGAAGTAAAAACTACCGGAAAATACCGCTTGGAATATTCGGAAGGCGACTACGGATATACCAAGAAGGAAAGTTGGGCCGACAACGGTAATAACA
>DBGBSM010000531.1:0-1800 GCA_048468815.1 Parabacteroides sp. | reverse complement strand
GGTAACACAGATAAAGGTCAGGAACAAAAATACTCATTTTTTATTACGGTGAACTCATTTCTTTTGTTAATACTCATCCGGAAAGTACGAATTAAAAACTAAAAAGTACGGATTTATGCCCCTCTGTGCAAATAGTACTTTTATGTCGTAAATCCGTATGCGAAATCCGTTTTTTCCCGTACATATTTGTATCGGATAAACCATGAAGAATCTTATTTCGCGAATAGGAATGCTCACTTAAATTTGATGTCATGAAACGAGCGTGTGCCGTAACGGAGCGTCCGGAGAAAAAATGAACATGCGAGTTCCGTATGACCTCGGATTGGAACTAAACTCTGTACAATGGAATTAATAATCATTAAATTAGAACTTGTATGACTTTTAAAAAGTACCAACTCTTGATTCCGGGTTTGTTGGCTTTGTTTTCCTTATGCATAGGGAGCGGGAATGTATTTGCCCGGCAAACCGGAAGTCCGGCTGTTTCGGAATCGGCACAAGGGCCGGTTATAAAAGGAGCGGTGAAAGATGCGAACGGCGAACCTCTTACGGGTGTGAATGTGACGGTGAAAGGGAAAAACTACCATGCGGTAACGGATGTAGACGGCGCTTTTACCATTACCTGCGGGAAAGACGATATCCTGGTGTTTTCTTATATCGGCTTCGCTAAAAAGGAAGTAAAAGCTGGAAGCGCTTCTTTTCATGCGATTGTAATGGACGAAGATAACCAGTTGCTCGACGAAGTAATCGTAATCGGTTACGGAACTACTACGCGCAAGCATGTGGTAGGTGCCGTCGACCAGGTTCGCGATAACCTGATAAAAGACCGCCCGGTGGCCAGCATAACGCAGGCGTTGCAGGGAGCGTCGCCCAGCCTGGCTATCCAGCAACGGAACATGAACCCCAACAACAACACGATTAATATCAACATCCGGGGCGTAAGCTCGATGAACAATAACGACCCGCTCATCGTAATCGACGGCATGGCAGCCAATAACGTAAACGCTATGAATATGCTTAATCCGAACGATATCGAAAATATATCCGTACTGAAAGATGCGGGTACGGCGGCGATATACGGTTCGCGTTCGGCCAACGGCGTTATTTTGATTACTACGAAGCAGGGCCGGAAAGATATGAAACCGGTAGTAACGTTTTCCGCCTCGGTAGGCAGCCAGAATCCGGATATTCTGCTGAAACCGGTATCGGGTTACCAGAATGCGCTGTTGCGTAACGATTCGTACGTAAATGCCGGGAAAGCTCCGATTTATACGCCCGAAGAAATCCATACGTTTGCCACAGGCGACAGCGAATGGACGTATCGTGCGATTATGAAGAATGCCTTGCAACAACGCTACAATATCGGGGTGCAGGGTGGAACCAAAACGACTACGTATAACGTTTCGTTCGGATATTACGACCAGGAAAGCAATTTCAAGGGGCAGGATTTCGGAATTAAAAAATATAACTTCCGGAGTAATCTTACTACGGATATCCAACGCCTGAAATTAAAAGCGCTTGTGGCTTACGACCGTCGCAACGGCCGTTCCGACAGGGGCGATATGCAGTTGGCGGATGCTATGCGTGTACCTACTTACAATACCTTTTCCATTTATCCCGACGAAGAAGGGAAATACTATAATAACGAAATTACTACGGGCGGCAATTACCTGGCCCGGCTCAATCACGGCGGTTTGACTACTACCGATAACGACCATTTCCAGGGCGTCGTATCCGGCGACTTGAAGATTTGGCAAGGCTTAAAGGCCAGGGCTGTAATCGGATACGACCTGATATCGGAAC
>DBGBSM010000530.1:0-5386 GCA_048468815.1 Parabacteroides sp. | reverse complement strand
GACGACGTATATTCCTTTACGGGAACGAAGAAGACAAAAGCGAAAAAAGAAATAGAGCAGACGAAGCCTTCGCAGCCTGAAAATGTGATTGCTTCTTATTCGGATGCGGACGCTCCGGTGTACGACGATTCGGAAATCGACGAATATAACCGCAGGATTACCCCTTCCGCAACCGGTACTACCAAACAAACGAAAGCGAACGTTGCACAGAAAAAGCAGGCGAAGAGCGAGCGTACTTCGGATACGGAGTATACGGAGCGCATCGTGCGTTATCACGACCCGTCGAAGATTACCGTGGCCGGTGCGGATAACGTAAACCTTTATCTGGGCGACGGCTATTATGGATACGGGTACGATACGGATTACATCGACGGAAACTCCAACGTGAATATTTCGTTGAATTTCAATAATCCGGGTTGGCCGTATTACGACCCGTGGTATTATACTGGTTGGTATAACCCGTGGTATAGCCCCTGGTATTCCTGGTACGGGCCGTACGCTTATTCCCCGCGCTGGAATTTCGGTTGGGGTTGGGGCGGTTTCGGCTGGAGCTTCGGTTGGAACGCCGGTTGGTACGACCCGTGGTACGGTCCTTCGTGGGGATGGGGCGGATATTGGCCGCATCACCATTATCATCCGGGATATGTAAGCTCCAATCGTTATTATTCGAACGGTCGCTCCACTACGCGAGGCTCGTATTATTCGAGCGGCAGGAATACCTCCCGTTCCACGGCGATTTCGTCCGGACGCGGAACGACCCGCTCCAACAGAAGCACGGCTATTACCTCCGGACGCGGCACCACAGGCAGCTCTACGAGAGGTACCGCTATCACTTCGGGAAGAGGCACCGGCAGTACTAACCGGTCTACCATCCGTTCTTCTTCCGGTAGCGCAACCCGGGGAACCGGTATATCGTCCGGCAGAGGCACTACGATACGGAATAATTCCGGAAGCAGTGTAAGCCCTTCTTCGCGGACGCGCACCACACGGCCTAATTCGAATGCAACGAACTCCAGGAGTTCCACGCGGCAGTATTCGGCTCCTGCTACCCGTAATTACAATGCGGCGCCGTCGCGGAGTACCACGCGTACCGAAAGCCGGAGTTATACCGCTCCTTCCAGAAGCAGCAGCGGCAGCAGTTACAGCGCTCCTTCACGCAGCAGTAGCGGCGGCAGTTCGGGTGGCGGCCGTTCGAGCGGCGGACGCGGACGTTGATACCCGGGAGGGGTATCTGTTAGAAAAATACAAGATGGCAGAATGGATTGAATTGGGTATTAGTTGAGTTAAAAAACAGAATATGAAAAAAGGTATAGTTTTATTGGCAACCGCGCTACTGTCAGGCAGTAGCGCAGCCTTATATGCGCAAAGCGAAATCGATGCATATAGATATTCACAAACCGATTTATCCGGTTCTGCCCGGTATTTAGGTATGGGCGGGGCGTTCGGAGCGTTAGGCGGCGATATTTCCGCCATGACCACCAATCCGGGAGGGCTGGCTATTTACCGGAGCTCGGAAGTAGTAACTACGTTAGGGTTTACCACCAACCGTACCAATACCGACTGGACGGGCGTTTCCGTAAAAGACAGCAAAACGAAGTTCAACTTCGATAATATCGCTTATGTAGGCTATTTCCCTACGGCCAACGATGAGGGAATAGTGAGCTGGAATGTGGGCTTTTCGTACAACCGGGCAAAGAATTACAACCGTTCGTACCGGATGTCGGGCGCTAATTTCGGAGGCAGGATGGGTTCCGTATCCGACTATGTGGCGGATGTTACTTCGCGGGCGATGATAAACGGGAACATCCCTTACAGCGATTTGCTGTATGAAAAAGATGTATATGATCCGTATGACAACCGCCATATTCCCTGGCTTTCCGTTTTAGGATACGAAGCCGGATTTATCGATCCGAACAATGGTGATGCGAATTATGTGGGTCAGTATCAAAGCCGGATGTACGGCGAATTGCTGAATGCCGATTTGTATGTGAACGAACGGGGCGGAATCGACAAGTATAATTTTTCGTTCGCTACCAATATTTCGAATGTGCTCTTTATCGGCGCTACGGTAGGCATTACCGATTTGAGCTACCATACCAGTACTTTTTATACGGAGAGTTTCGGTTCGGGCGATAATCTACAGTTAGGTAACGAGCTGAAAACCGACGGAACCGGTTATACTTTCAATTTCGGTATTATCGGCCGACCTACCGATTACCTGCGTTTGGGGGTTGCTTACCAAACCAAAACCCGGTATAAAATGACCGATTATTACTTCGGCGATGCCAGTTCGTTTATCAATGAAGAGATAGCCGATAATAAAATAGAAGCCAAAACACCGGCCGGAGAGTTCGATTACCAATTGTCTACACCGGATAAGTGGACATTCAGCGTAGCCGGCATTATCGGCCAGACGGCTTTGATAAGCGTGGATTACGAATTGACCGATTATTCGCGGATGAAACTCTGGCAGGACGATGATGTGCCTATGTACGATACGAACGGCGATATAGAAGAAGATTTCGGTGTAGCGCATACCGTTAAGGCGGGCGCCGAGGTGAAAGTAACCCCGCAGTTTGCCGTACGGGTAGGGGGCGCCTGGATGACTAATCCGATGAAAAGCGCTTTGCGTAACGGCGAAGTGGAAGTTTTTACCGCCGGTACGATTCCCAATTACGTAGTAGACCGGGGCACTACCAGCCATTACACCGTAGGGTTAGGATATCGTTTTACACCGAACTTTTATGCGGATGTAGCGTGCGTATTCAAAACCTATAAGGAAAATGTATATGCTTTTTCGCCGGTCGGTACGGCTGCCGGGATAACGGAAGGAGTACCTTCGTTACCGGCCAGCATGAAAAATAATGCTACGCAGGTAGCTTTTACGTTAGGATATAAGTTTTAATTTACCGGCAATTTACCCGGCCGTACATCGAAAACCATACTTTCGATGTACGGCCGGGTATTTATTTGAATGCCGCGTTTTGCTTTTCACACTTTTTACCTACCTTTGTTCCGGATAAACGAAGATAACTATGAGTCATAAAGTCGCTCCCTCTTTACTATCGGCCGATTTCCTGCAATTAGGAAAGGAAGTGGAAACCATCAATGCCAGCGAGGCCGATTGGCTTCACCTGGATATTATGGACGGCGTGTTCGTGCCGAATATCTCGTTCGGGTTTCCGGTGTTGCAGGCTCTCAAGCCGGTATGCCGCAAGCCGATGGATGTGCACTTGATGATCGTAGAGCCCCAGAAGTTTATCAGGGAAGTGGCGGAGTCGGGAGCCTATATGATGAATGTGCATTACGAAGCCTGTACACACCTGCACCGTACCGTAGGCGCCATCAAAGAGGCCGGGATGAAGGCCGGCGTTACGCTGAACCCGCATACTCCCGTTTCCTTGTTGGAAGATATACTTCCTGACTTGGATATGGTGCTGCTGATGTCGGTTAACCCGGGATTCGGCGGCCAGCGGTTTATCGAGCATTCGGTAGATAAAACGTACCGGCTGAAACGGATGATTCGCGAACGCGGCCTCGACGTGCTGGTGGAAGTAGACGGAGGCGTTAACCTGGAAACCGGCAGGCGTCTGGTAGAAGCCGGAGCCGACGTTTTGGTAGCCGGGAATTTTATTTTCAAAAACCCCGATCCGCAAAAAGTGATAAGCGAGCTGAAGCATATTTGAATTTCCTATGATAAAGGAACTTGTAAAGCGGCCTTTTTCCAGGCTGCTTTTTTTATTGTTAACCGGAATCTTACTGCAAACCCATTGGCCCGATGCGTTCCGGTGGTCGTATGTACTGCCCGTACCTGCGCTGCTGGCCATGAGCGTTTACGTATACAAAATCAAAAAGAACAGTTTCGGTTGGCGCTGGTTGTGGGGAGCCGGCTTCGCTTGCCTGTTTTTATTCCTGTCGGTACAATGGATGCACCGGCGCCAGCTGGATTTACAGTGGCACCATCCGGCCGGTGAAATTGCCGCACAGGTAACGATTACCGGTCCGGTCGAGGTAAAAGGACGTTCTGCGGTTTGTTCCGCCCGGCTCCGGTCGTACGAATACCGGGATTCTTTGCTATTTACCCGTCGGAAAATACGGATATATTTCACGAACGATACGGCAGCCGTTTGTTTGCAGCCCGGCGATTGCCTCTGGATAAGGGGGCGCTTCCGCGCATTAGCCGGTTCGATGCTTGCCAAAGGATACGATGCCTACTGGCGTAATAAAGGCGTTTCGGCTACCGGCCGGGTGGCAGCCGGTAACTGGTGTTTGGTTTCTTCTTCCTCCACGTTGCCTTCCGGTTTGTTGCGTTTGCGTAACCGGCTGTTGTTGCATTTCCGCCGGTTGGAGCTTAGCTCGGACGAAAGAGCCGTAATCGCCGCTTTGGCTTTCGGGTATACGGGCGGTCTGGAACGGGAGGTGAAGAACCGGTTCTCGGTTACCGGCGTAGCTCATCTGCTGGCGGTAAGCGGTTTCCATGTGGGGGTAATTGCGGGGTTTCTGGTTTTCCTGTTCGGATTCTTGCCCCGTTCGTCCTGGTTTCTGTGGATGAAATACGCCGTACTGGTTACGGCCGTCTGGGCGTTTGTGTTGTTTACGGGAATGGCTGCTCCGGCAGTTCGGGCGGCTTCCGTATTTTCGCTTTATTGGACGGGACGACTCGTGCGCCGGACGGCGGATGCATACAATACGTTGGCGGTAGCCGCTTTCCTGATGCTGGTGTATAACCCGTATAACTTGTTCGACATCGGATTTCAGTTAAGTTTTACCGCCGTGTTTTTTATCCTTTACCTCCAACCTCGTTTAAGCGGTTTGCTACCGGTACGCAATCCTGTCGTACGGTACGGGTGGAACGGTCTTACGGTTACGCTGGGCGCTCAAATCGGAACGGCGCCTCTTTGCTTGTACGCATTCGGCAGCTTTCCGGCGCTTTTTATTTTTACCAATCTTCCGTTGGCGCTGCTGGCTGTGGTATTGATTCCCGCCACATTCGCGTGGGTAACGGCGGAACAGTGTTTTTCTTCGGGCGTTTATTTCCAACGGATTGTGGAGTTGTGCGGCCATGCTTTTTTCCGGTTGGTAGACCTGTTCGCCCGGGTACCCGGTGCTTCTTTTTCCGTTCCGTTCGGATTTTGGGAGATGGCAGTTAGTTATGCCATTCTTTTTTTCTTTTTGATTTATAGGAGGAACCGGGAGCCGAAGTTGTTTTTGACTTCTTTGGGGCTGGTAGTCGTGTTGCTTCTTTTGTTATATGTACGCGGAAACATGCCGCCCGGTCTTTAAAAATATAGTATCTTTGCTTCGTCGAAACGAGTACAGGTTGCATTCCCTGCATAGTCGAAGGAGGGTTTCGTTTCCGCTATTCGAAGAGAAGCAGAAGGCAGAC
>DBGBSM010000529.1:0-4690 GCA_048468815.1 Parabacteroides sp. | reverse complement strand
ATTATATATAGATAATCCAAGTTGCACATGGAACAAGAAAAAACAGCTTCTTTAATTCTCGACAACGGCGTGGTTTTCACCGGGAAGTCGTTCGGTTACGAAAAACCCGTTGCGGGCGAAGTGGTGTTCAACACCGCCATGACCGGGTATCCCGAAAGCCTGACCGACCCCTCGTACGCCGGACAAATCCTCACCGAAACCTATCCCCTGGTAGGCAACTACGGCGTACCTCCGCAAAACGCATGCGGCAACCTCTCTGCGTTCTTCGAATCGGAAAAAATCCATGCCGCAGGGCTTATCGTGTCCGATTATTCGCACGAGTACAGCCATTGGAACGGTTGCCGCTCGCTGGGCGACTGGCTGAAAGCGGAACAGGTGCCGGGCATTTACGGAATCGACACGCGCGAGCTTACCAAGCTGTTACGCGAAAAAGGTTCGATGCCGGGGAAAATCGTGTTCGACCGGCCGGACGAAACCGCCTTTACCGACCCCAACGAACGCAACCTGGTAGCCGAGGTAAGCTGCCGCGAGCCGGTTACTTATGGGAACGGCCGGAAAAAAGTAGTGCTCGTGGATTGCGGCGTGAAGCAGAATATCCTGCGCTGCTTGCTGAAACGGGACGTTACCGTAATCCGCGTGCCCTGGAATTACGATTTCAACACGCTGGAATACGACGGTTTGTTTATATCGAACGGCCCGGGCAACCCCGACTTCTGCACCGAAACAGTGGAAAATATCCGGAAAGCGCTCGGAGGCGACAAACCGGTATTCGGCATCTGCATGGGCAACCAGCTGCTTGCCAAAGCGGGAGGCGCACAGGTGTACAAGCTCAAATACGGACACCGCAGCCATAACCAGCCGGTACGGATGGCCGGCACGGAACGGTGTTTCATCACTTCGCAGAACCACGGGTTCGCCGTAGATAACGCTACGCTGGGCGCCGACTGGGAACCGCTCTTCATCAACATGAACGACGGCACCAACGAAGGCATCCGGCACAAAACGAAACCGTTCTTCTCGGCGCAATTCCATCCCGAAGCGGCCAGCGGCCCCACGGATACGGAATTTTTATTCGACGAGTTCGTAAAATTGCTTTAACTCCCTCCAAACGAATCGCATACAATGGACAAAAAGATAAAGAAAGTACTGCTCTTAGGCTCCGGAGCATTAAAAATAGGCGAAGCCGGCGAGTTCGACTACTCCGGGTCGCAGGCGTTGAAGGCGTTGCGCGAAGAAGGCATCCGCTCGGTGCTGATTAACCCGAACATCGCCACCGTACAAACCTCCGAAGGAGTTGCCGATACGATTTATTTCCTGCCGGTAACTCCTTTTTTCGTGGAGAAGGTTATCGAAAAGGAAAAGCCGGACGGCATCCTGTTGGCGTTCGGCGGACAAACGGCGCTTAACTGCGGCGTGCAGCTCTACCGGTCGGGCGTGCTGGAAAAGCACGGCGTACAGGTGTTGGGCACGCCGGTACAGGCTATCATGGATACCGAAGACCGGGAATTGTTCGTACGCAAGCTCGACGAAATCGGGGTGAAGACGATTCGGAGCGTAGCCGTGGAAAGCCTCGAAGACGCCCGGAAAGCGGCCCGGGAACTGGGCTACCCGGTGATTGTACGGGCGGCGTATGCGCTGGGCGGCCTGGGAAGCGGCTTCTGCGACAACGAGGAAGAGCTCGACGCGTTGGCCGAAAAAGCCCTCTCGTTTTCGCCGCAATTGCTTATCGAGAAGTCGCTCAAGGGCTGGAAGGAAATCGAGTACGAGGTAGTGCGCGACCGGTTCGACAACTGCGTCACGGTATGTAACATGGAGAACTTCGACCCGCTGGGCATCCACACCGGCGAGAGTATCGTGGTGGCTCCCTCGCAAACCCTCACGAACAGCGAATACCACAAGCTGCGCGAGCTGGCTATCCGGATTATCCGGCACATCGGCATCGTGGGCGAGTGCAACGTGCAGTACGCTTTCGACCCGCAATCGGAAGATTACCGGGTAATCGAAGTGAACGCCCGGTTGAGCCGCTCGTCGGCGTTGGCCTCGAAGGCGACCGGCTACCCGCTGGCGTTCGTGGCGGCCAAGTTAGCACTGGGCTACGGGTTGTTCGACTTGAAAAACTCGGTTACCAAAACCACTTCGGCGTTCTTCGAGCCGGCCCTGGATTACATCGTGTGCAAGATTCCGCGCTGGGACTTGGGCAAGTTCCGGGGAGTGGACCGGGAGTTGGGTTCGAGCATGAAGTCGGTGGGCGAAGTGATGGCTATCGGGCGCTCGTTCGAAGAAGCTATTCAGAAGGGATTGCGCATGATAGGCCAGGGCATGCATGGGTTCGTGGAGAACAAGGAGTTGGTAATCGAAGACATCGACAAGGCGTTGCGCGAGCCTACCGACAACCGGATTTTCGTGATTTCGAAGGCTTTCCGGCAGGGATACACGGTGGAGCAGATTCACGCGCTCACGAAGATAGACCGCTGGTTCCTGCACAAGCTGCACAACATCGTCCTCACGGCCGGGGAGCTCGAAAGGCTTTCGTCGCCCGGGGAGGTTACGCCGGAGCTGATGCGGCGCGCCAAGCAGCAGGGTTTTTCCGATTTTCAAATCGGGCGCGCCGTATACAAGGAAAAGATGGGCGACAGCGAACAGGCCATCCTGGAGGTGCGGGCATTGCGCCGGTCGCAAGGCATCGTGCCGGTGGTGAAACAAATCGACACGCTGGGGGCCGAGTATCCGGCGCAGACCAACTACCTGTATCTTACTTACAACGGGCGTTTCAACGACGTTACCTACACGGGCGACGGGCGCTCGGTGGTGGTGCTCGGCTCGGGCGCGTACCGCATCGGGAGCTCGGTGGAGTTCGACTGGTGCGGGGTGAACGCGCTCGATACGGTTCGTAAGGCGGGCTGGCGGCCGGTGATGATTAACTACAACCCGGAAACGGTTTCGACCGATTACGATATATGCGACCGGCTGTATTTCGACGAACTGACGTTCGAGCGGGTGATGGACATCGTGGAGCTGGAGAACCCGCACGGGGTGATTGTTTCCACGGGAGGCCAGATTCCGAATAACCTGGCGATGCGCCTGGCGGGGCAGCGGGTAACCATCTTAGGCACGTCGGCCGAAAGCATCGACAATGCCGAAGACCGGCATAAGTTCTCGGCCATGCTCGACCGTATCGGCGTGGACCAGCCGCGCTGGCGCGAGCTTACTTCGCTGGATGCCATATACGGGTTCGTGGAAGAGGTGGGGTATCCGGTGCTGGTGCGGCCGTCGTACGTGCTTTCGGGCGCGGCGATGAACGTGTGCTCGAACGACTCGGAGCTGAAGCGGTTCCTGGAGCTGGCGGCGAACGTGTCGAAGAAGTATCCGGTGGTGGTTAGCCAGTTTATCGAGCATGCCAAGGAAATCGAGCTGGATGCGGTGGCGGATAAGGGGGAAATCGTGGCGTATGCCATCTCGGAGCATATCGAGTTCGCGGGGGTGCACTCGGGGGATGCGACGATTCAGTTTCCGCCGCAAAAATTGTACGTGGAAACGGTGCGGCGTATCAAGAAGGCGGCGCGCCGGATTGCGGAGGAGCTGAACATCTCGGGGCCGTTTAACATCCAGTTCTTAGCGAAGGATAACGACATCAAGGTGATAGAGTGTAACTTACGGGCTTCGCGGAGTTTCCCGTTCGTAAGCAAGGTGCTGAAAATCAATTTTATCGACTTGGCTACCCGGGTGATGTTGGGGCTGCCGGTAAGCAAGCCCGACAAAAACGGGTTCGACCTGGATTACGTGGGTATCAAGGCGTCGCAGTTTTCGTTCTCGCGCTTGCAGAAGGCCGACCCGGTGCTGGGGGTGGATATGGCTTCGACGGGCGAGGTGGGTTGCATCGGCGACGATACTTCGGAGGCGATACTGAAGGCGATGCTTGCGGTGGGGCTTACGATTCCGGAACGGAACGTGTTGCTTTCGACGGGTTCGGCGAAGCAGAAGGTGGATATGCTGGACGCGGCGCGTTTGTTGCACTCGAAGGGGTATGTGTTGTTCGCTACGGGGGGTACGCATCGTTTCCTGGAGGAAAACGGGGTTCCGTCGACGTTGGTGTACTGGCCGAGCGAGAACAGGGAGCCGCAGGCGATGGAGTTGCTGCGGCATAAGAAAATCGACTTGGTGGTGAATATCCCGAAGAATCTTACGGCGCGCGAGCTGGATAACGGGTACAGAATCCGCCGGGCGGCTATCGACTTCAACATCCCGCTGATTACGAACGCGCGGCTGGCGTCGGCTTTTATCACGGCGTTCTGCACGTTGGGGCTGGAGGATATCGGGATTAAGAGTTGGGGGGAGTATAGGTAGGGTTTCGTTTCTTTCTGCAGAAAGAAACGAAGGTAGAAAGGGCTTTTGGCGAAGGCTGGCTTTTTTTTCACCTGCCGGTTTAGGCCGTTACCACGGCGGGTTTTCATTTCTTTTGCCTTGACGCAAAAGAAACGAAACAAAGAAAAAGTCAAGGGCTACGTCCGCTTCGCTAAAAATAAGCTTGCGTTCACTGAAGGGGGTGAAACTCGCTGCGCTCAAACAACACCCCCTTCCGGGCGTTCACTCCAGCTTATTTTTTTAACGCTCATCGCCCGAGGCCCGCGGGCCCATACGAGGTGGCCGGTTCTTTTAAAAAGAACTTTTGAAGAAAATTTGACTTTCTTTC
>DBGBSM010000528.1:0-8062 GCA_048468815.1 Parabacteroides sp. | reverse complement strand
GGTGTCGATTTTCCGGTTCTTGAAGCGCCGTTGCAGCAACTCTTTCGCCAGTTCGGCCGATTTGGCGGCTTCTTCGCGCAAGGCTTGTTTAATCTTTACTTTGGCTTTCGAGGTGGTAACGAACGTAAGCCAGTCGCGCTTGGGCGACTGGGCGGGCGAGGTGACTATTTCCACCTGGTCGCCGCTTTTCAGTGTATACTTGATAGGCACGTTCTTGCCGTTTACCCGGGCCGATACGCACTGCGAGCCGATTTTGGTATGGATGGAGAAGGCGAAGTCGAGTACGGTAGCGCCTTTCGGCAGCTTTACGATTTCTCCTTTCGGGGTAAAGATATAAATTTCGTCGGCATAGAGGTCGAGCTTGAAATTCTGCATCAGGTCGATGCTGGTCGACTCCTTGTTTTCCAGCACTGTGCGTACCGAAGTAAGAAACTCGTCGAGCCCGCTTTCGCCCTTGATTCCCTTGTATTTCCAGTGAGCCGCCAATCCGCGTTCGGCGATTTCGTCCATCCGTACCGTACGGATTTGCACTTCCACCCATTTGCTTTGCGGGCCCATCACGGTGATATGCAGCGACTCGTATCCGTTGCTTTTCGGAATGGAAATCCAGTCTTTCAGCCTTTTGGGGTTCGGCTGGTACATGTCGGTAACGATGGAGTATACCTGCCAGCAATCCGAACGTTCTTTATTTACAGGCGTATCCAGTACGATGCGGATGGCGAACAGGTCGTAAATGTTTTCGAACTCGATGTTCTGCTTTTTCAGTTTGTTCCAGATGGAATGAATCGACTTGGTACGCCCTTTTATTTCGAACCGGAATCCCTCGTCGGCGAGCTTTTTCTCGATGGGGGCGATAAATTCGGCGATATAGGCGTCGCGCGAGCGCTTGGTTTCGTTCAGCTTGCGCTTGATAAAGTCGAAGGTGGCGCGGTCGGTGTATTTCAGCGACAAGTCTTCCATCTCGCTTTTAATCTTGTACAATCCCAGCCGGTGGGCGAGGGGCGCGTATAAAAACGATACTTCGGTAGCCAGTTTCAGCCGGTCGTCGTCGCTTACGAACCGTTTTCCGAGGCGCAGCAGGCAAAGGCGGTCGGCAATCATCAGCAAGATAACCCGCACGTCTTCGGCGAACGAAAAAAGCAGGTGGGGGAAGTTTTCCGACGTAACGGCCGTGTTGCGGGCGTACAATCCGGAGGTTTTCAACAACCGGCTTATCATCAGCGTTACGTCCGGATAAAATACTTTTTCCACTTCCGCCAGCGAAAGCGTCTGCTTGAGAACCGGCCGGTAAAGCAGCAGTGCGATAACGGACGTGCGCTTGAGCCCGATTTCGGTGGAGGCGATGAGGGCGGTATCGATGTTGCGGAGCAACCCGTTTATCCCGTTTTTATCGCGATTATAGCAATTCAGGGTTTCCGGACGCCGCAACAGCCCGCGCATCTTTTTTATATCTTCTTTTTGCAGAAAACTCGATAAACTGGCAACCAGCAGTTTGTATTTGGCGAGGAATTCTTTGTGCTCTTCGGGGGTAAAGAATGGCTGTGTATCCATATCGTTATCTTTTTTACCGGTTTCACCTCAATAAACCTTAAAACATGCTGTAAAAGTATCTTTTTTATCGGAATAACGATACGTTCCGTCCACTTATTTTGATAAATTTGCAAATCAGGGAATGCGGCCGGAGGCCGGTTGCCTGTACGCCGTGAAACTCATTAAAATTTAAAACCAGAGAAATATGTTAGCACAAAAAGACCTTGAGCTTCTTTCTGCAAAAGGAATCAGCGAACAACAAATCGCAGAACAGCTGGAATGCTTTAAAAAAGGTTTTCCGTATCTCGAAATCGTAGCGTCGGCTTCGGTGGACAAAGGAATTATGGTAATCTCCCAGGAAGACCAGGCGATGTATATGGATGCGTGGGACGCTTACCTCACGGAAGATAAGAAAATCGTGAAATTCGTACCCGCTTCGGGTGCGGCGAGCCGGATGTTCAAGAACTTGTACGAGTTTTTATCGGCTCCGTATAACGAGCCGGAAACGCCTTTCGAACAACAGTTCTTCGGCGACCTGCCCAAGTTCGCTTTTTACGAATCCTTGAACGAAACCTGCCGGCGCAACGAGGACGCCGACATCCCGGCGTTGCTGGCGCAGAAGAAATACAAGGCGGTGGTGGAAAACCTGTTGGGCGAAAAAGGGCTTAACTATGGCCAGCTTCCCAAGGGGCTGCTGCTTTTCCATACCTACCCGGAGCATACGTACCGCACCGCCATGGAAGAGCACCTGGCCGAAGGCGCCATGTATGCCAAGAACAATGCGGGCGAGGTGAACATCCATTTTACCGTTTCGCCGGAGCACCAGCCGTTGTTCGAGAAGCTGGTTCGCGAGAAGAAGAACGGGTACGAAAGCAAGTTCTCGGTAAAATACGATATTTCGTTCAGCGTGCAGAAGCCGAGTACCGATACGGTGGCGGCCGATATGAATAACGAGCCTTTCCGCGATGCGAAAGGAAACCTGCTGTTCCGTCCGGGCGGCCACGGGGCGCTTATCGAAAACCTGAACGACGTGGATGCCGACGTGGTATTCGTAAAGAACATCGACAACGTGGTACCCGACAGTTTCAAGTGCTCTACCGTAATCTATAAGAAGATTATCGCCGGCGTACTGGTAACGTTGCAGAAACGCATCGACGAGTACCTGCGCCTCATCGAGAAAGGGAAGTATAACCACGGACAGGTCGAGGAAATGATTCATTTCCTGCAAGATACCTTGTGTATCCGGAATGCCGGGCTGAAAGACCTGGAAGACGGCGAACTGATTCTGTATATCAAACAGAAGCTGATGCGTCCGTTGCGCGTGTGCGGCATGGTGAAGAACGTAGGCGAGCCGGGCGGCGGCCCGTTCCTGGCGGTAAATCCCGACGGTACGGTTTCGCTCCAGATATTGGAAAGCTCGCAAATCGACCTGAAAGATCCGGCGAAGAAGGCGATGTTCGACGGCGGCACGCATTTCAATCCGGTAGACTTGGTTTGCTCGGTGAAGAATTACAAAGGGGAGAAGTACAACCTGCCCGACTTCGTGGATAAGAATACCGGTTTTATCTCGTATAAAAGCAAGGACGGCCGCGAGTTGAAAGCACTGGAATTGCCGGGCTTGTGGAACGGCGCCATGTCCGACTGGAACACGGTGTTCGTGGAAGTGCCCATCGAAACGTTCAATCCGGTAAAAACGGTGAACGATTTGCTGCGCAGGGAGCATCAGTAAAAAAACGGAATAACCGGGCTACCGAATATGCCTGTGCCGGCTTACGCCGGAATCCTGCCGGGATAACCGGCCGGGGTTCCGGCGTTTGCTTTTTTGCCGTTAACCGGAAGTTGCCCGGATAAAAACGGTTTTTTGCCGCGCTTTTTTTTCGTTCATGCCGCAGGAAACTGTATTCTGAGGTTGCGAATTTATATTCGCAACCTCAGAATATATATTCGCAAGCTCAGAATATAAATTCGCAGCTTGCGAATACAGTTCGTATGCTGATAAAACCGGTTTCGGTTCGGCATCGAAAAAGGAATACCTGCCGGAGTGGCCGGTTATCCCGTCTGCTTTTTCTTTACGGTGAACCCGTTTTCCCGGTACTGCGCTATTCTTCCATTACCAGCCGCGCCATCAGGTAACTTACCGTCGACTCCGCGCCCTGGTTCAGGTTTACATTCTCCTTTTCCAGCCCGTCGTAGCAGCCACCCGTACTCGGGTTGTATACGATTTGGTGCAACTGGTTCTCGCCCAAAAACCAGTTGAAGGCGGTTTGTTGCTTATCGTAGTACTCTTTCCGGTGGAACTCGTGGAAAAACTTGTTGCAGGCAATTACCGTGTACGCTACGTCGATAGGCTGTTCGCCGTGCGTTTCGCACAGGTTGTTTTCCGTCATCCACGATTTGTTGGAGATTACCCGCATATGCTCGCCGGGAAATAACTTGGAAAGCAGAAAATTGAACGTCGTTTCCGCCGTTTTTTTGTAAACGGGCAGGCCGGTAGCCCAATAAGCGCACAGCAGCGCTTCGGGCAATACGCTGTTAGCGTACGTAAGGCAGTTTTCGAACCATTCCCAGCCGGGATGCGCTACCTGCCGGTAAAGCGCTACCAGCCGGTCGGCGAAAGCCCGGATAAGCGCTTGTGTTTCCTGCGATTTGTGTATTTTATTGTAGTAATAGAGCCCTTTGACGGCAAACGCCATCGCCCGGGGCGACGTAATTTGTTGCAATGCGGGCTGGGTGCAACGTAGCAGGCGCGTGGCTTCGCGTGTCCACTCAGCTGGCATTCCCGCGGGATGTGCGACCAGGTAACCCAAGGCCCATACCGCACGCCCGTTCGAGTCGTCGAGGTTTACTTCTCCGTTTTGGGATGTAAATCGCCGGTTTTCGTCTACATAATTCAGGAAACTCCCGTCGTCCTGTTGGCAGTGGCGGATAAAATCGAGGTAAATGCGGATGTAGTCTTTGCACGTGTCGGCGCCCGAGTGGAGGTAAAGCAGGCTCATGGCAATCAGCGCCCGCGCATTGTCGTCGAGCGTGTAACCCGAACGGATATCGGGAGCGTTTACCACCGAGAACTGAATCATCCCGAAATCGCGGGTAAGCCGTTTGATATGCCTCAGGTTCACGGGCGGGAGGGTATAATGCAGCGGCTCCGCTTCGCCGGCCACTTTCCGGAAGACCAGGGCGTGGGCGATGGCCGAGTTTTCCCAGGCGGTGGCTACCATCTTCTGCAATCCGTTGATGCGGATTTGATTCCGCAGTTTTTTGTCGGTGATGAGCCGGATTACGGCCTCGGCCAATTGTTCGGGATTCCGGAAGTCGACGATGATGCCCGAATGGTCGCTCAATACTTCCAGGGCGTGCGGAATGGGGGTGGAAACGCAGGCGCACCCGCAACTCAGGGCGTATACGAAGGTGCCGCTTACGGCTTGGTTCGGGTCGCGCGAGGTAAACAGGTAAATATCGGTAAGTTGCAGATATTCGAGTAACACCGATAACTCCAGGTAAGCATTCACGAAACGCACATGCTCTTCGAGGTGCAGTGCTTTTACTTTGTCTTCCAGCATGTCACGATAGGCTTCGCCTTCGTTTTTTACCACGGTAGGGTGGGTTTTGCCTATCACGAGGAAAATCACCGAAGGGTCGGCCTTTGCGATGGCGGGTAAGGCGTCGAGCGTGGTTTCGATGCTTTTGCCCGAACTGAGCAGCCCGAAGGTGGAAAGCACGGTACGCCCGGATACGTCGTATTTCTTTTTCAATTCGTCTTTGTCGAGGTGCGGTACCAGGTGGGTGCCGTGCGGAATAACGGTTATTTTCTCTTCATCCACCCCGTACACCGTATGGAGCAAACCGGCCGATTTGCGCGTCATCACGATGATGCCTCCGCAACGGTCGGCTATTTGCCTGACATGTTTTTTCCGGTCGTCGCCGGGCTCGGGCAATACGGTGTGGAATACGCCGATAACCGGTTTCCGGAGGGTGTCGAGTAGCGAAATGAAATCGTTTTCGTGCCCGTTCGCATAAAAACCGAACTCGTGTTGAATCAACACAAGTTCGATCATCGGGTCGTTATTTATTTTTTCGGCTGTCGCTTTGTATTCGGCCGGGTCGGATGCATTCAACTTGTATTTCACCCGGCCCGGATAAGCATGCTTTTCCGTATCCGACTCCAGCGCACACACCCTCAACAGAAAAAAATCGTTGAATTTGTCGGTGAGCGCCTGGATAAGGTCGTCCGAATAGGTAGCTATTCCGCACTCCCGGGGCGGATACGTGGTAATGCATAAGATTTCTTTCATTTATACTCCCTATTTATATTTTGTTAATTCTTTTATTAGTTCGGGTAAACAGACGGAGGCGCAGGCGATTCGTTCGTCGGCTGCGCCGTAGTATATATATAACGTATCACCCTGTAAAAATGTTCCGGTAGGGAAGCATACCCGGTCTACTACGCCCGATAGCTCGTAATCCATCTTCGGCTTGAAAAGCGGATACGGCAGGCGCGACAGTTCTTTCAACGGATTATCCAAATCGAGCAGGGCGGCACAGGCCGAGTACGAGTTGCCTTCGGGCAGGCATTCCACGCTGTGGTAAATGGTAACCCAGCCTTCCGGGGTTTCCACGGGCGGACAGCCGGCGCCGATATAACAGGTTTCGTGGTTGAACTTGGGAATGAACAGGATGTAGTCGGCAAAGTGGCGGAAATAATCTTCCCAGTACTCGGGCGTCAGGTCGTCGAGGTGCTCTACCGAGGCTATTTGTATCTGCGGCTTCACCCGGTGCATGAAGTAAAACCGCCCGTTGATTTTCCGCGGGAAAAAAACCACGTTTTTATCCCAGATAAACGTTTTTTTATGGCCTTCGCATTCGTACCCGCGCACGTTCCAGGTGTAATACGGGTCCATTATTTCGCCCAGGCTGTCGGTGAGTTCCCGGAATTGCTCGAACGTGAATTGCGGAACCATGATTCCTTTTTTCTCGAAATGCACCAGGTCGGTCGATGTAGCGAGCGCTCCCAATGCGTTCGCTCCGTCGAAAGCGGTATACGTAAGGTAATACAGGTTGTCTATTTTTACGATGCGCGGGTCTTCCACCCCGTGCGACTCGTACGGGTATTGCGGGTAAATTACCGGGTAATCGTCGCGTTTCACCAGTTTCAACGGCCCGTCGAACCGGCAGTAGCCGATGGTGGAATAGTTGCCCGTTTTCACTGCGCGGTAAAACATATTTACCTGGTTGCCTTCTGCAATCACCGCGGGGTTCAATACGCCGTCGTCTTCGAACTCCAGGGCGGTTTTTTCCAGTACCACCCCTTCCCTTTTTACATGTATCATAATTCGTTCGTTTTTGGTTTGATAAATTTATCTACTAACAAAACCCGGATAGCGCCCCGCTTGTTTGCGGGCATCCCGTTTTTATATCGATAAAAAACGCACGGCGATTCGTCTCGATTTCCGGCGAAAGGTGTTGCGCATTTAAAAGAAAGAATTACTTTTGCAATGGCAACTACGGGTCTAGCTCAGTTGGTAGAGCACTGGTCTCCAAAACCAGGTGTCGGGAGTTCGAGCCTCTCGACCCGTGCGCCGGAAATACATGCCGGCGTTTTTTTGTGCGGAACGATCCGGGGATACCGCAATGTAAAACACATGATTGCTATGCCGTTGGTTTATACAAATATGAAACTGAGCGAAGTGGTGGAAGAGTATCCGTCGCTTATTCCCGTACTGAACCGGTTCGGCATACGCCTGGGGCTGGGCGACCGTTCGGTGCAGGAAATTTGTAAGTCGTACGGGCTGGATACCGATTTTTTACTGGTCGTTATCAATACGTTTCTCAACGAGGAGTATTTTCCGGAGAAAAAGCTGCAAACCTTCCATACTTCCCAAATCGTAGACTACCTGATTAAAACCAATCGCTATTATTTACGCTACCAGCTTCCTAATATCGAGCGGCATCTTACTTCGTTTATTTCGCAAAGTAATCCGGAGAATCCTACGCTGGCCTTAATCGGCCGTTTCTTCTCTTCGTTTAAAACCGAGTTTCTGTCGCGCATCGAAAAAGACGAAACGGAATGGTTTCCGTACTGCCTTTCGCTGAGCGGAAAGCTGAGCGGCATTGCGGGCGAGGGGCAGCCGGGTGCGCTTCATTTGTGCTCTTCCCGATCGGACGAAGACCGCATCGAGGCGTTGCTGTACGACCTCAAAAGTATTATGGTAAAGCATTTGTCGGGCGAGTACAACGAGAATCTGTGTTATGCCGTGATTTTCGCTATCGGCAGCCTGGAGAAAGATATCAAGCAGCATAACCGCATCCGTTACCGGATACTGGAGCCGATGGTAAACGCGATGGAGAAACTTTGTTTGTGATGCCTTACCGGGATAATCGAATCGCTATTGTGTTGTCGGATACGCTCCGCTACCTGGGGCTGCAAAATTTGCTGACTTCTTATTTCGCTCCGGTGGAAATCGGGTATTATACGGATTTTTCCGCTTTGCACGAGAACGGAAGCGATTCGTTCGATTATTATATTACCGATGCC
>DBGBSM010000527.1:0-7022 GCA_048468815.1 Parabacteroides sp. | reverse complement strand
CGTCCGCTTCGCTACATCCCGGCTTTCGTTCGCTAAAAGCCCCGAACTCGCTCCTTACAGGAGCTCAAACAGCGTGGCTTTTTTAACGCTCGCTTTCAGCCGGTCTGCTTAACGCTCATCGCCCGAGGCCCGTAGTTCCATACGAAACGGCCAGTGCTTTTCGGAGTTCGGTAGGAAACGGCCTGCTTCCTTTCTTCTTTCTGGTTTTTTCCTTCGGAACTCAATTTTTGTCATATACTTTGGTCTTGAACCAAAGAAACGAAGCAAAGAAAATCCCGCTTAAGAGAGGCATTATCCAAACAAGTTTGGTTACTGCCGAGCGTGAGGGATGTATGCAAAATTCAAGGGCTACGTCTACTTCGCTACATCCCGGCTTTCGCTCACTAAAAGTCCCGAACTCGCTCACATTGTGAGCTCAAACAGCGTGGCTTTTTTCACGCTCTCTTTCAGCCGGTCTGCTTTACGCTCATCGCCCGAGGCCCGGAGCCCCATACGAAGTAGTCGGCTTTATACAATACGGTAAAATTGCCGTTCATAGAAACCGACCGGTACTTTCAGCGTGCAAGAGGAGAAGAGGAGGTAATCGAACAGAGATTTCCCCTTCGTTTTCTTGTTCTCCTTTTTTTCTCCTTTCCTCTTCTCTGTGCCTCCGTGTCTCTGTGTTCAACTTCCGTGCCCTCGATTTCTACGATGCAGCGGCTTTCCGGAGCCGGGAAGGTGAAGCGCTGCCATCCGAACAGTTTTTTTCTTTATTTCCCTGTTCTTTTAGCCGCTTCACTCTTCTCTGTGTCTCTGTGTTTACAAGCCCTCCGTTTTATTATAACAATTCATCCACCGGATCGTTTCCCAAACTCGGCACATTCGACACTTGTTCGTACGGAAGCGGGTAATACGTTTTGTCGGCCGTCCAGCCTTTCGGGCCGAGTACCGAAGCCGCTTGACCGGTGCGTACCAAGTCGTTATAACGTTCGCCCCATTCGCATACCAGCTCCATGCGGCGCTCGTCGAGAATCTGTTCCACCGTAGCGCCGGAAAGGGGAGCCAGCCCTGCCCGTTCGCGCACCCGGTTCAGCGGCCCGTCGCCGTCTTTGCCCTGGCGCACTTTAGCCTCCGCATTCATCAGCAGTACGTCGGCATACCGGAAGATACGCACATTGTTGTTCGAGCCGTACTTGGTACGCCCTTCGGTAAGCTGGTTCGTCGGCGTATAGGCCTTGCCGTTCCAGCAATCCGTCTGGGTGATATTTTGTAACGGCCGGATGGTATCGCCGTCGAGCGTAACGGTACCTGCTTCGAGAAACGAAGTGGTAACCCGGACACCCTCTCCCCGGGCACGCGCCCAGGCACGGAACTCCGGATAAATGCCGATAAAACCCCAGCCCGAGATATTCCCGTCGTTGGCAGGTCCCTGAAATACGAACCAGTTGTCGGCATCCACCATATCGCCGGCGCTTTCACCGAAATCGGTACACTGGCACTCGAACAACGATTCGTTGCTCACCTTACCCGGAATCTTGAACAATTGATAGAAATCGGGATACAGCTCGAACTTACCGCTACCGATAATATCGTCGGTCAACTTCTCCACTTCCGCATAATTCCCCTGGTTGAGATGAACCTTGGCAGCCAGCATTTCGGCCGTAAAAGCGGTGACGGCTCCGAAATGCGTCATCTCGTTCGGACGCAGGCGGGGCGTGTTATCCATCGTATACTGCAAATCTTCCAGGATATACCGGTACACGGCGTCGACCGTAGAGCGCGTCATATCCGTCTGAGTATTGTCGCGCAGGATGGTAACGGGCCCGAAAGCCTGCACCAGCCGGTAATACGCATACGCCCGGAGGAAACGCACTTCGCCGCTATAGGCGCAATAATCCAGCCGGTCGTTGTCGGAAGCAAGATGCACGGCATACGAATCGAGCGATTCGAGCGCCGCGTTGGCTACCTTGATAATACCGTAATACTGGTTCCACATCTCGTTGAGCCCCCAGAAAGAATTGTCGTAGTTATAGTTACCCATATCCACCAGCGTAGCCTGGTCGTCGATGCGCCCCGACCATACATCGTCGTCGCGCACGACAGACAACGGCCAGATAATCCAGTGCATGGCGCCGGTCCGAATCTTGGCGTACACGCCCGACACGGCCTGGTACATATTCTCGGTTTTGGTAAAATCCACATTTTCCTCGGGAACCTTATTCTCCGGCTCGTTATCGAGATAATCGCAGCCCGTGGCACACAACAGCAGGGCCGGCAACGCATATAATAAAACAGTTCTGATGATTTTCATTTTGGTATGTGTTTTGAATGTTAGTAAACCGTGTACTTCTCTCCCGGCTTAAAAGTCGATTTGTACGCCGAAGCTGTACGAGGATGTTAACGGATAAACCTCGGTATCCCAGCCTTCGCTATCGCTCAGCTCGGGCGTAAACGAATGGGCTTTGAAGGTAGTGAACGGACGGTCGGCCGTAAGGTAGAAACGTAAGCCCGGCATCGTGTAGCCGCCCATTTTCAGGTTACTCAGCTTGTATCCGAGCGTAATGTTCTGGATACGGAAGAAATCGGCGCTTTCTACGAAATACGAGTTCACCCGCTGGTCGGAAACGTTCCAACCCTTTACCAGCGCGGCTGCCGACGGGTCGGTGTTGGTAGAATACGGGCCCGTCCAACGGTTGTCGTACTGGGCTTTATCGAAATTGTAGTTCGACTGGGCATAGCGCAACGCCCGCTTCCGGTTATATAGCTGGGCGCCCGTTTGTCCGTAGGTAGTGAGTTCGAAATCGAGCCCTTTCCACGCCAGGCCGAGGTTAATGCCGTAGGTAAAGTTGGGAATATACGAGCCGAGCACCTGCCGGTCGTCGCCGTCGATTACGTTATCGCCGTTCACATCCTCGTAGCGGAAATCGCCCGGAACGAGGCCGTTGGCCACGGCAACCGGGTCGGCTGCACATTCGGCCGTCGTCTGGTAAATCCCCACTACTTTATAGCCGTAGAACGAATTCATCTCCTGGCCTACCATATTGATGGTTTTGCCGCCTTTGATAGACGACATGCCGCCCAGGTCTTTCACTTTGTTTTTCAGGAACGACAGGTTCACCCCTACCGAATAGCGGAAATCTTTTCCCACTTTATCGTTCCAGGTCGCCGACAAATCGAATCCCTGGTTCAGAATCTTCCCGTAGTTACCGGCCAGCACATCGTTACTGAAAGGCAAACGCGGAGAGATAACGGCTCTTTTCGTAAGACGGTAGAAATAATCCAGGTCTACGTTCAGGCGATTCTTCAAGGTAGAAAAATTAAGCCCCACGTTCGTTTCGTCTACCAGTTCCCACTTCAGGTAACTGTAATACGTGCTATGCTGAAAACCCGGGAACGTATTGTTGCCGAATACCCCCGACGCCCCGTTTCCGGTAGTAATCGAGGCGAAACCGTCGCTGGCGGCCACATGGTCGTTACCCAAACGTCCCCAGCTGGCACGTAATTTCAGGTAATCGAGAACCGGCTGGTTTTTCATAAAATTCTCTTCACTTACCACCCAAGCTGCGCCCACCGACGGGAAATAGCCCCACTTTTCCTGGTACTTGGACGAACCGTCGGCACGCATGGTAAAGGTAAGCAGGTACTTACCGGCATAATCGTAGCTCAACCGGGTAAAATACGACTGGCCGCGATACTTGTATCCGTCATCGCCCAGCGTTACGCCTTCGGCATTGCCCTGGCTCAGGTACAACCACTCTTCCTTTCCGTCGGGCACGTTATCGGCCGTTCCCCATAAGTAGCGGTATTGCTGCTGGCGCATGGAGTAACCCGCCATCGCCCCGAAGCTGTGAGCGCCCCACTGGTCGTTGTAGGTTAAAATATTATCCCAAATGTAATTGTAATAGTTCGTATCCTTTTTGGTGAGCTTCGAAATAGCCTGCTGTTGCCAGCTGCTTACATAGTAAGGCGCCGTAAACTCGCGGCCGCGAATCGACGAATAATCGTAACTGTAGCTCGTGCGGAAACTCAGTTTCTCGGGCAGCAGTTGGAACTGGGCGTAGAAATTGGTCAACGCCTGGAAATTTTCGTTCTTCGAATCGTAGTAATCGGCCGACGCCACCGGATTGTAAAAGTTGGCCGTGAAACCTACCGCGTCGGGCGAAGCGTACTTTTCGGGAAACGTCCGGTCGTTGGCCGCATCGTACACCGGATAGATGCCCGGCGCATTGAAAGCCTGCTGCCACGCGGCATTCTTAGGCTGGATTTGGGTAGACATGCTGAACACGCCGTTAAAGCCCACCTTGAGCCAGCGCGTGGCTTCGTATTCAGTAGCCGCCCGGAAATTGAGCCGCTCGTAATTGTTCTCCACATCCATGATACCGTCTTGGTACAGGTAGTTCATCCCGATGGAATACGTACCCTTTTCCGTTCCGCCGCTGATACCGAGGCTGTGGTTCGTAATCACCGCTTTCCGGAGCAACTCTTCATACCAGTCGGTATCCGAGGCGAACGTCCAGTTATGGAAATCGGGATGGGCGTAACTGCCGCCGAACTTGTCGATGGAGGCTTTCATGGTAGATACGTACGCATCGTAATTGGCTTCGAGCAGCATGGTGGCATACTCCTTCGAGTTGGTCATTTCCAGCACGTTGGTAGCTTGCTGAATACCTACGTACCCGTTGTAGGTAATCTGCGCCTTTTGGTTGCGCTGCCCTTTCTTCGTAGTGATAATCACGACCCCGTTCGCAGCGCGCACGCCGTAAATGGCAGCCGCCGAGGCATCCTTCAGCACCGACATATCCTGAATGTCGTTGTTATTCAGGAAGTCGATGTCGTCGTAGAACATGCCGTCGACCACGTACAGGGGCGAGCTGTTCGCAAACGAACCTTTACCCCGGATGGCTACCGTAGGCCCTTCGCCCGGCGTACCGCTGTTGGTAACGGTTACGCCGGCCACTTTACCCTGCATGGCGCCCATCGGCGACGTAGAGGGAACCGACAACAACGACTCGCCCTTTACCACGGTGATAGGCGAAGTCAAATCTTTCGCCTTGGCCGAGCCGTACCCGATAACCACCACTTCTTCGAGGTTTTGTACGTCGTCCGTCAGGCGCACGTTGATTACGGTTTGCCCGTTCACCTTGATTTCCTGCGGCAACATGCCTAAATAAGTAAAGGCGATCACCGCACCGGCGGGAACATTTTCGAGCACATAGTTACCGTCGAGGTCGGATACGGTGCCGATATACGTATTTTTCACATGCGCGGTCGCCCCGATTACCGGCTCGCCCGACGAATCGACAATCGTGCCCCGTACGGTTTTGTTTTGGGCGGATAAGGTTTGTACGCATAACGCGAACAGCACCAAGAAGGCAAAAACCGGGCGCAGTAACAAGTACCGCCCGTTCCGGTCCGGGCGTAGCGTGGCTTCGTTGGTTTTCATTCCGGATAAAACACTTTTTCTCTTCATTTCTTTAGGTATTAGTTGATAATAAAGTCGGATCGGTTTAAGTGCCGTTTCAGTTTTCCGCCTGCAAATTCGTATACCGGCTCACCGCCGCACCCAATTTAAACGAGCTCCGAACGACGGCTCAAAGAAACGCCCATTCCAAAACCGCTGCAAAACATCGCATACTACGCCGCTACTTCTATGTTGTATAGCACTACGTTTTTAGTACGTCAACCGGTTAAATCGTGTAGTTTTAACAATAATTACTACATTTTCCGGGAATTTCTCGATAATTTAGCGCACCATTAAATCGGAATTACCAAAGTGAGCGATCGAATAACCCCTTTTAACCTTATCTTCTCCCTCCTGCTATTTATAGGAATCTGTTGGCCGGGGCGCCCGTGCGCCGCAGTTACCTTCATGCCCGTGGTAACCAATTACACGCCGCTCGAATACGGCGCCGGGCTGCAAAACTGGGCGATAGCCCAAGGGGAAAACGGCGAAATCTATATCGGCAACAACACCGGGCTGCTTTGCTCAGACGGCTATACGTGGAGCAAATACTCCATGCCGGGCAACCAATTGGTGCGCTCGCTGCTGGCCGACGGCGACCGCATTTACGCGGGTACGTACGAAGACTTCGGCTACTTCGCCCGCAACGCCTCCGGCACGCTCGAATACACCTCCTTGTGGGACGAAATGGAAAACACCGAAACCCACAACGACGAAATCTGGAATATCCTGAAAGTGGGCGACTGCATTTATTTCCAGTCGTTCAGCTCCTGGTTCAAATACGACGGGAAGCGCATCACGGCGCACTACCGTCCGAAACAGCTTCCGTTATACTTCCACGAAGCGCACGGACGCATTTACGTACAGATGGTAAACGGCGACTTTTACCTGCTGGAGAACGACGAGTACAAGCCGCTTATCGAACGCAGCGAACTGAACGATGCGTCGGTAGTGGCCGTTATCCCCCTCGCCGGGGATAAAATGATTCTGTGTACCGAGTGGCAAGGACTTTTCGTTTACGACGGAAAAACGGTTGCGCCCTACCCCACCGCCGTCGACAGCGAGCTGAAAAGCCAACAACTGAACCGCGCCGTATGGGTTCCGTCGGATTCCACCCTGGTGCTCGGCACGATTCGCAACGGCATTTACGCCATCGACAGCCGGGGAAACGAAAAATGGCACTACGACGTAAACAACCGGCTGTACAACAACTCCGTTTTGCGGCTTTTCTGCGACCGGAGCAACAATGTATGGGCGGCCCTTGACATCGGCATCGCCCTTATCCACACCAGCTCGCCTTACTCGGTGCTGATTCCGCACCGGAACGCCCAGCCGTTCGGCATGGTGTACGGCGTAGACGTGACTGCCGGCAAGCTGTACATCGCCACCAACCAATCGGCGTGGACGTACGATTTCGGCGGCAAAGCCATCGTTCCCATCCGGGGAACCGAAGGGCAGAACTGGCATGTCACCGCCTTCGGGCGGCAAATCCTGGTGGGAAACAACCTGGGCACCAAACTTATCCGCGGAACCGAAGCCGTAAACCTGCCCGAAACGGAAAACAGCAGCACGTGCCTGCGTC
>DBGBSM010000526.1:0-2209 GCA_048468815.1 Parabacteroides sp. | reverse complement strand
TACACTTCCGGTCGAAGAGTGCGATACGGATTACAAAAAATGGTTATACGTATTAAATAACATCCACATGTTAGACAGATTGCCTTCGAAATTCAACAGCCAGGTATTTCAGAAACTCAAAGAAATAACCGACATCGAAAGCCTTTCCCCGCAGGAAAGGAAGGAATACTACGCCAGTTGGAAAGCATACAATGATTATGCCAATACGCTGGAGTATGCGAAAAAAGAAGGAAGAGAGGCAGGGATAAAAGAAGGTTTGAAAGAAGGAATTGAAAAAGGAGAACAAAAAGCCAAGCTCGATATAGCCGCAACCCTGAAACGGCAAGGCGTCGATACCACCCTTATCGCACAAGCCACCGGCCTGTCGATAGAAGAAATAAACCGGTTGTAATCCGTAATTATGGATAAACGCCCTGTGTTTCGATTAAAAGAACACAGGGCGTTCCTATTCCGTCCTTTTGTTTTCCCGTACTTTCCGGATGCCGGTATCCTGTGTTGTCCGTTCGGGCGACATACTTCGATTCCGATGGATTGTCGCAAACGAACTGGTGCGGTTAACGAAAAAATGTATTCGGAAACCGCCTGTGAAGCCATACTCCTGCATTTTTCATGCAAAACGGATAGTTAAATTATGGTATTTTCCGGATAAACGATTCGCCGGTTTGTTTTGTATATAATACAGGATAAAACTATAAAGTCATGTGGAAACAATTGCTTTTCGGGTTACTTATCGTGCTGGTAGTAATCGTGTGTACACTGTTGGTGCGGACATTTATGGCGCAGAGCCCGCATATCGACCCTAAAGCCGGCCCGTTGCACATCGACGGCGAGTTCGGAAACGAACTGAAACGGTTTGCCGGCGGAATTGCGATTCCCACCGTTAGCAACCGGAATTACGAAGAAACCGATTTCGCTCCTTTCGACCGGTTCAAAGCTTACCTGGAAGAGGCGTATCCCGATGTGTACCGGGTGATGCAACGCGACAGTGTGAACCGGTACGGCATCGTACTCCGGTGGAAAGGAAGCGACGATTCGTTGAAACCGCTCCTGTTCCTGTCGCACTACGACGTAGTGCCTTCGGGCGCCGACGACGAAGCGACCATGGATACCACTGCCGTGTTCCGTACCGGCGATACCGTTTTACCTTCGCCCGATTCGGTTGCAAAAGAGTGGAAATATGCGCCTTTTTCAGGGGCGGTGGCCGATGGGAGAGTATACGGTCGCGGTACGCTGGATATGAAGAATATGTTGTTTTCGCTGATGGAAGCTGCCGAAAAGCTGATGCAATCCGGTTTTACTCCCCGGCGGGACATTTATTTTGCTTTCGGGCACGACGAAGAGGTAGGCGGCTTGCAGGGAGCCGCTAAAATCGCGGCGTATTTTAAATCGAAAGACCTCGCTTTCGAAGCTGTATACGACGAAGGCGGCATTGTGGCCGCAGCCGGAACTGGAGGAATTTCGGAAGACGTGGCGTTAATCGGGGTGGCGGAAAAAGGAAAAAGTACGTTACGTATCTCCGTGCCCGGTGCGGGAGGCCATTCGTCGATGCCGCCCAAACATACGGCGTTAGGCGATGCCGCCCGGATTATCGAAAACTTGGAGAATAAGCAGATGAAAGCCGTATTGATTACACCCGTACAGGATTTCCTGCATAACGTGTCGGGCGGCATGCCTTTTGCTACGCGCCTGGCTATCAATAATCAGTGGTTGCTGAAACCCTTGTTGGTAAGTAAACTGACCGGCAGCCCGGTAACGAATGCGATGGTGCGTACCACTACCGCCGTAACGATGGCGAAGGGAAGCGATGCGGCGAACGTGCTTCCTTCCGTGGCCGAAGTAACGGTTAACTTCCGTATCCTGCCCGGAAACACGGTGGCCGATGTGCGCCGTCATGTGGAAGAAGCCTGCGAAGGATATAACGTTACCATCGAATCGCTGGGCGACGCCGAGCCTACCGCCGTGTCGCCTACCGACAGCAAAGGGTATATCCGGCTTACCCAGGCGATTGCCCGGATTTATCCCGAAGCCCTGATTACGCCTTACCTTACGATGGGCGCCACCGATTCGAGGAAGTACGATATCCTTACCCGCAATGTATATCGTTTTATGCCGGTGTTGCTTACGCCGGCCGAGCAGGGAGGCATCCATAACAACAACGAATTTATTACCGTAGATAATTATAAGCGGATGATCGAGTTTTATTATATCC
>DBGBSM010000525.1:0-5161 GCA_048468815.1 Parabacteroides sp. | reverse complement strand
TGCCGCGGACGGCGGCAATAAAAACGGCGTCGGCGGCAAGCTTGCCGCGGTCGGTGGCAATATAGCCGGCGTCACCGGCAAACGGAAACACCGGCATGCGGACGAAAAAATTCTTTTCGTTTTCGGGAGTAACTTGTAAGGAAGAAGGAATGTTGCAAATTGTAACAGAAACAATTCGCTCGAAGCAAGCCGGTAGCCTTTTGCATTTGCCGGCTATCCCTACGACCAGAGAGGTAAAATGTCGGCTATTTTAATCGAATTACTTATCAATCCTACAAACTGACAATTCATTCACCCGGCGAGGAAACTCACCGGTTTCTCCGAACGGCTATTTGCCTCTTTTCGTGCCGAAAAGTTTCTCTGCCAAATCGTTGCGCTTTATCCGTTGCAGCGCCCGGATAAGTTGCTGCCGGTATTCGGGTTGGTACCAGAAAAAGAATTGGCGTTGCGCTAACTTTTGTTCTTTGGTGCGTGCCGTGAATACCTTTTCCAACGTATAAGGGTTGTAGCCGGTGTAGTACATTTCGGAAGCAACCGTCATCGGGGTAGGCGTAAAGTCTTGAACCTGCTCCAGTTGAAAATGAAGCCGTTTGGTTATCGCGGCCAATTCGGCCATATCCGCCTCGGTACAACCCGGATGGCTCGAAATGAAGTAGGGAATGAGTTGCTGGTTCAGCCCGTTGTCGCGGTTTATTTTGTCGAATACCCGTTTGAACTGTTCGAATTGGGCGAAAGGAGGCTTACGCATCAGGCGCAGCACCGTATCCGAAGTATGTTCGGGCGCTACTTTCAGTCGTCCGGAAACGTGGTGCGTTATCAGTTCTTCGGTGTACTCGCGTGCCGCCTTGTTCAGCGATTCGTCCGCATACCGGTTCAGCAGCAAATCGTATCGTACGCCGCTTCCGATAAACGATTTCTTGATTCCCGGCATCCGGTCTACCTCGCGGTATAACTCCAGCATCGGCGTGTGGTCGGCATGCAGGTTTTTGCATACCGCCGGCGCTATGCACGATGGCTTTTTGCATTTCCGGCAGATGCTTTCGTCTTTCCCCTTCATCCGGTACATATTGGCCGACGGGCCGCCCAGGTCGCTCAGGTATCCTTTGAAATCGGGCAGCTCCGTAATCGCCTTTACCTCTTTCAGAATGGATTCTTTACTGCGCGACGAGATGAATTTGCCCTGATGCGCGGAGATGGTACAAAAAGCACAGCCGCCGAAACATCCCCGGTGGATATTCACGGAGAACTTAATCATCTCGTACGCCGGAATCGTTTTTCCTTTGTATTTGGGATGGGGCATGCGGGTGTAAGGCAAATCGAACGAAGCGTCGAGCTCTTCGCTGCTCAGCGGGGGATAGGGCGGATTCACTACTACCGTTCGGTTGCCGGTTTGCTGCAAGATACGGGCTGCTTCGTACTTATTGGATTCTTCTTCGATATGCTTGAAGTTCTTCGCTTGTTTCAGTTTGTCGCTAAGACATTCTTCGTGGCTGAACAGGCGGATGTCGGCATCCGTTATGCCGCCGGGAATCTCGTCCGGGGCGGTAAGGTACGCCGTTTGCGGAATATCTTTTATTTCCCGGAACGGAGTGCCGCTTTTTAGCCGGGCAACCAGTTCTTTTACCGGTTTCTCTCCCATGCCGTAAATCAACAAATCGGCCCCACTATCCGCCAATATACTCGGGCGCAGGCGGTCGTCCCAGTAATCGTAGTGGGTAAGCCGGCGCAGCGACGCTTCGATGCCGCCCAATACCACCGGCACATCCGGAAACAACCGTTTCAATGCCTGCGTGTATACGATGCTCGGATAGTCGGGACGCATGCCGGCGCGGCGGTCGGGCGTATAGGCATCATCGGAGCGCAGGCGTTTATTTGCGGTGTAGTGGTTAATCATCGAGTCCATCACGCCGGGGGATACGCCGAAAAAAAGGCGCGGACGCCCTAACTTGGTAAAGTCGCGCAAATCGTCGCGCCAGTTCGGTTGCGGCACGATGGCTACCCGTAACCCTTCCGCTTCCAGGATGCGTCCGATTACGGCGGCGCCGAACGAGGGATGGTCTACATACGCATCTCCGCTGAAAAGAATCACGTCCAGGTAATCCCACCCGCGCAATTCCAGTTCTTTTTTGGTGGTCGGCAACCAGTCCTGGAGTTTATATTGTTTCATACGGCAAAGGTACGATATAAATTTCAAACCGGCATTACCCGGCGGGGCGCTTAAAATCCGTTCATCGGTATCAGTACGGTGGGAATCAGCAAGGCGGCGCCGGTGATTACCAATAACAAGATGAATTTCCACGCCCATCCGAACCATTTGTCGTACGGGATACGGCTTACGCCCAATACCGCAATCAATACGCCCGATGTGGGAGTAATCAGGTTGGTAAAGCCGTCGCCGAACTGAAAAGCCATTACCGTAGCTTGTTTCGAAAGTCCTACCAACTCGGAGAAAGGCGCCATAATCGGCATCGTTAACGCCGCTTTGGCGCTTCCCGACGGAATAATCAGGTTAATCAGGGTTTGTATCACATACATCATGCATACGGTGGCTACCTGTCCGAGCCCCTCCATGCCGCGGGCGAGGGCGTGCAGTATCGTGTCGATGATGCGGCCGTCTTGCATGATTACGATAATGCCGCCGGCCAGTCCCACGATCAGCGCGGCGCTCAGGATGTCCTTGCATCCGTCGAGAAACAGCTTCACTATCTCGTTCGGGCTTTTACCGTTGGCAATACCGGCGGAAAGGCCGAGCGCGAAAAACAGGGCGGCGATTTCCATGATGTACCAGGCATATCCCATCACCCCGATAATCAGGAAAAAGATGGTGAAAAAAAGCAGGTTCAGTATATATAAATGTACGGTTTTCCGCAAGGCGAAGAAAGAAGTGACTGCGAACAGGGCGGTAAAAACCGGTAAGAGGGGGAGATTGCGGAACAACGTGTTACCTATTTTCAGGGCAGTAAGAGGGTAAGCTGTCGAAAAAAGAATCAGGCTTACGGTTGTCAGTCCGTAACTAACCCAGGCGGAACGCGGTGTATAATAGGCGATTTCGGTCGGCTGGCTACCGTGCAGGTTACGCCAGTACGCATCTTCTTCGTATACCGGCGAGCTGGCTGGGTCTTTTTTTACTTTGCGTGCGTACCGCAATATCCACGAAAAGCCGATGGCGTTGATTACCACCCAGCAGAAAATGCGGTATTCTATTCCCGAAAAAAGCGGAAGCCCGGCCAATCCCTGAGCTATCCCGATGGTGAACGGGTTTAAAACGGCGCCGGCGAAGCCCAAGCCGGCCGCTACGAATACCATGCATACGCCCGTAATGGAGTCGTATCCCATCGAAATGGCCATCGGAACCAGAATCAGGGTAAAGGCGATGGTTTCTTCGCTCATGCCGAATACGGCGCCGAAGATGCTGAACAGTAGCATAATGGCGGTAATAATAAAGTTCTCCACTCCGATTTTCCGTAACAGCGGGTTCGACTCCAGTTGCCGCGCTTTTTTCAGGAATCCCAGCGTGCCGATGTCGAACGCCCGGCTGTCGTTTACAATCCAGAAGGCTCCTCCGATAACCAGGATAAATACGATAATATCGGCTTTATCCACGAACCCTTTGTACAGGGCGGCGAATACCTGCCAGGTCTGCGGTACGCTTTCCGCCGGTTCGAACTGCGTGCGTACGAGGCCTGCCGCATCCGTATGCTCTACGTATTTTCCTCCGGGTATAACCCAGGTAAGCGCTGCGCAAAACAGAATGATATAAAATATGATTGCGTAAGTATGGGGGATTTGCCTTTTTTTCATGTGTCTGTATATATTAATGTGTGGATAGTGGAATTCGGGTTAAATTTCGTCTGTGTCGTCGTCGGTAAACAGGCCGGCTTCGGGTAACAGGCCGCGTGTTTCGGTACCGGCCATGCTGTCGATGTTTTTCAGGCGGCGCTGGATGGCGCGTGTGCGCTTACCCATTACTTCGTCGAGCTGCGAGCTGGCGGTTTGCAGGTTCTTCTGTGCTTTTTCGAGCATGCCGCCGAAGTTTTCGAACTCTTTTTTTACGGATGCCAGGATGCTCCATACTTCGCCCGAGTGTTTCTGGATGGCCAGCGTACGGAAACCCATTTGCAGGCTGTTCAGGATGGCGGCTAAGGTGGTAGGTCCTGTTACCACTACTTTATATACCCGTTGCAATTCGTCGAGCAGCGACGAGTTGCGCACTACCTCGGCGTACATGCCTTCGAACGGAAGGAACAGGATGCCGAAGTCGGTAGTTTCGGGCGGGGCGAGGTATTTCTCGGAAATGTCTTTCGCCATTTTTTTAATGGTGGTTTCGAGGGTACGCGAGGCTGCTTCGATAGCGGCTTTGTCGCCCGTATCGTAAGCCGAGAGCACTTGCTCGTATACGTCTTTGGGAAACTTGGCGTCTACCGGCAGGTAGATGCATTCGCAGGTAGCGTCGCGTCCGGGAAGCTTGATGGCGAATTCCACCAGGTCGTTGCTCGCTTTGTTGGTTTTTACGTTGCAGTCGTATTGCTCGGGGGCGAGAATCTGCTCCAGCAGCATGCCCAACTGGATTTCGCCCATCGTGCCGCGTGTTTTTACATTGCTCAATACACGCTTCAAGCTGCCTACGTCTTGCGCCAGGGTTTGCATTTCGCCTAATCCTTTTTGTACGCTTTCCAGTTGGTCGGTAACTAGGCGGAACGACTGGCTGATGCGGTCGTTCAGGGTTTTCTGCAACTTTTCGTCCACCGTGATGCGTATTTCTTCGAGCCTTTTTTCGGTGCTGTCGATTAACCGGCGCTGCCGTTCGTCGAGTTGCGAGAAGCGCTCGCGCTGGAGGTTGTTCAGCGTAGCTACATTCCGGTCGAATACGTCGCGAAATTCGCTCATGGAGAGGGCTTGTTGCTCGCGCGCTTCTTTGGCCATGAGACGGCTCTCTTCCCGGTTGAGCCGGAAGTCTTCCCTGAAATTCTTTTCTATCCGCTCGAACGAGTGTTGCAATTCGTCGAGGATGCGTTGCACGTCTTTCCGGGTATCGGGTTGCCGGGGACGCAGTACGAGTTGCAACAAGATACCGATTGCTATTAAAACGATGATTGTAATTTCCATTGTTACTTTTAATTTCCTCCAAAGTTACACGAAATATATTTATTATCTATATCGG
>DBGBSM010000524.1:0-3946 GCA_048468815.1 Parabacteroides sp. | reverse complement strand
CCATTCCGCAAGACGAATTGAATAACAATACGAAAATACAGCAACATCCGCTCTGGCGATAGGGTGTAGTTGAAGAATGCAGAAAAAGGAGGGAGGAATTTCCTCTCTCCTTTTTTTTCGTCCGTGTTTTTCTGCGAGGTTTAGTCTGTAACAAGCTCAGAAAAGGGGGTATCATGCAAAAACGATTTATGTGTATAATGAAAGGGATGGCCGCCCTGCTAATGGCCGGCTGGTTAGCGGCCTGCGATAACGAAAAGCCGGAAGATTGGAATAATCCCGAGTGCCGGGCCGTACTGGAAAAAGCGATCGAAGAAGGAAACCTGCTGAATCGGGTGACAGTGGAAAACGGTATTTATACTTTCCATTTCGAAACCGGTACCGTCGAAGTGCCTGCTACCGATATTCTGAATGTAAGAGAAGAAGCCGATAATTGGCGAACAGTGGTAACGTTCGCGAACCGGTCTGATTTTTATATTCCTTCGCTCGGCAAGTCGTTAGACAAATTCATTAAGGAAGTGACTTTGAATCCGGGCGATTATTCGCCGCTGGCTGCTTCGGTCGAAATGTTTCTTCCCGCTAAAGGCAGGATGCAGGTGGTAGTACGGGGAAAAGAAGGTACGGCAGGAACGGTAAGCCATTTGTTCCGGTCCGGAGAATATAAGCAAACCGTACCGGTGCTGGGTTTATATGCCGGCTACAACAACCAGGTAGATTTGATATTTACCGATATGGAGGGAAACGAGCGGGGGCGTTCGCGTATCGAAATTCCTACACAACCGCTGGATATGAACTCGTTTCCTACTTTTTTCGTAAAAACGGCTCAGCCCGACCGTATGGAGCCGGGAGTAACGTTGGTTAATTATCCGGGGGAAAGCGAGATGGATACGTCGTGTCCGTATATGGTGGATGCAGAAGGCGAGATTCGTTGGATTCTACGGCTCGACAAATCGCCCGAATTAACGAAACTCGGAGCGCAAATCGGATTGCACCGGATGAAAAACGGGAACTTCTTGACAGGGGATGCGAATCACGGCCGGGTAGTGGAAATCGATGTGTTCGGCAACCTGGCGAACGAATGGGATTTATCGGCGTTGGGGTATGCTTTTCATCATGAGGCGGCGGAAGCCTCCGACGGGCATTTCCTGGTTACGGTATCGAAAAGCGCAGCCCGGCTCACGAACGGGAAGCCGCGGATGAATGATCATATTATCGAACTCGACCCGCAATCGGGTACCGTGGTAAAAGAGTGGGATTTGGCTACCATGCTGGATACGGCCCGCTACGAAGTGGATGCAGGCGGGGCCGGATTCGGGCAAACGGCCGGCAATTGGGCGCATAATAATTCCATCACCGAATACAAAGGCGCTTATTTAGCATGTGTGCGTTTTCAGGGAGTAATCAAGTTTACCCGGAGCGGCAGCCTGAGCTGGATTATCGCGCCGCATAAAAACTGGCGGGAAGAATATAAAAAGTTTTTATTGACCCCGCTGGATAAGTCCGGACAGCCGATTACCGACCCGGAAGTACTGTCGGGAGATGCGTCGTGCGACGATTTCGACTGGACGTGGGGGCCCCACACGCCGGTGGCGATGCCGAACGGGAACGTGCTGGTGTTCGATAACGGGTATTACCGGAACTACATTCCGCGGACGGTTTTCGAAGACGGTACCTACAGCCGGGTGGTGGAATACCGGGTGAACGAATCGCAGAAAACGGTACAGCAAGTATGGGAATACGGGAAGGAACGTGAACGGAGTTGTTATTCGCCGGCATTATCGGGGGTACAGTATTTGCCCGAAACCGGCCATATCCTGTTTTGTCCCGGCTTGGGAAATATACTTACCAATGGCAAATACGGAGGACGTATTGTCGAAATAGAGCCGACTACGAAAGAAATAATTTACGAATTGGAAATTGCAGCTCCCAGCATGACTGCTTTTCACCGGGCTACACGCATGTCGCTGTATCCGGAAAATTGGTAAAAATAGATAACAGAAACAGGATGATACAAGCTAATTTTCAGCAAAGGCTCGCGGCATTGCGCAACGGTCACGAGGCGCTGCTGGCACAGGCCAACCGGCCTTCGGACGAGAGTAACAGAATCGTAACCCGGTATATGCGCCCCGTGGTAACGGGCGAGCATATTCCGTTGGAGTGGCGGTATGATTTGAATCCGGCTACCAACCCGTATTGCCTGGAGCGAATCGGTGTGAATGCGGCGATGAATGCGGGTGCTATCAAGTGGAATGGGAAGTATGTACTGGTGGTGCGCGTGGAAGGAGCCGACCGGAAATCGTTTTTTGCCGTGGCTGAAAGCCCGAACGGGATAGACAATTTTCGTTTCCGGGAACGGCCGCTTGCGTTGCCCGATGTGTGTCCGGAGGAAACCAATGTGTACGATATGCGGCTTACGGCGCACCAAGACGGGTGGATATACGGTATTTTCTGCAGCGAAAGACACGACCCGTCGGCGGCACCGGGAGATTTGTCGGCCGCCGTTGCTTCGGCCGGAATCGTACGTACCCGTAACCTCACGGATTGGGAGCGGTTGCCCGATTTGAAATCCGGCAGCCAGCAGCGCAACGTGGTATTGCATCCGGAGTTCGTAAACGGGAAGTATGCGTTGTATACCCGTCCGCAAGACGGTTTTATCGATGCCGGCAGCGGAGGCGGTATCGGCTGGGCGTTGGTCGATGATATAACACAGGCCGTGGTGAAAGACGAAAAGATCATCGACAAGCGGTATTACCATACCGTCAAGGAAGTGAAAAACGGGGAAGGACCGCACCCGCTTAAAACGCCGAAAGGCTGGTTGCACCTGGCGCACGGCGTACGGGGATGCGCCGCCGGGTTACGCTATGTGTTGTACCTGTATATGACGGCGCTCGACGACCCTACGCGGGTGATTGCGCAGCCGGGCGGCTATTTTATGGCTCCGCAAGGGGAAGAACGCACAGGCGACGTATCGAATGTGTTGTTTTCGAACGGCTGGATTGCCGACGACGACGGGAAGGTGTTTATTTATTATGCTTCCAGCGATACGCGGATGCATGTGGCAACTTCGACCCTCGACCTACTTACGGATTACTGTTTGAATACTCCGGCCGACGGGTTGCGCTCGGCGGCTTCGGTAGCGCAAATCAACAAACTGATAGATAAAAACCTCCGAATCCCTCGACTGTGAAAAAATAGGTTTGGGGTATTGTTCCTCGCTTTTTGCTCCTCTTCGTTGCGAAAGGCGCCGCACGACCCGGTTCGAAACCGTATGGGCGGATTGTACGGATACGATCCGGAACGGATTCGAAGAAGATGCAAAAGGCGGGGAATGATTTTCTGCTTATCCCGTAGTGGATTACTGTTTATCCCACGGATACACCCGTTTCGGGTTGCGCGGAAACCAGCCTTTTTGTACCCGTTCTTCCTGTTCGAATATTTCTTTGATGGTCCAGAAGCTCGAAAAGGCGAACACGCCGCATAAAGCCGACCAGAAAATACTGCCGATAAATAAGGAGGCTGCCGTACCGGCGAGCCCTAACAACAGGAAAATCCACCAGCACCGGGTTCCCCAGTAATATTCGCATTTTACCACTACCGGGTGGAATAAGCCGATAATCAGGAATGTAGCGATACCTATCACCAACCCTTCGAAATTGATTGCTTCCATATAATAAGGCGTTTGTTTGCTGTTTACGGGCAAATGTACATAAAATTACCGGCCCGGAATAATAAAAAAACAGCAAGCCGGGATAGATGGAATCGATACCGGTTAATCTTTTGTTAAATTCGTTGCCCGTTATGTAAAAAAGTAATTTTTAGCTGTTCTTTCTCCGGATATACCTATCTTTGCCTCAATCCAATGTAATTCTTAAATATCTAATGAAGCTGATCCGGTATATTCTATTATTTTGGTTTTCTCTGTCTGTTGTCGGAACCTATGCGGAAAATA
>DBGBSM010000523.1:0-17811 GCA_048468815.1 Parabacteroides sp. | reverse complement strand
TTGCCGCCGACGGCGGCAATAAAAACGGCGTCGGCGGCAAACTTGCCAGCGTCGGCGGCCATATCGCCGGCGTCCCCGGCAAACGAAAACAAAGGCTTGTAGCGAAGAAATTCACTCCGCTTTCGTGAAAAAGTGCTATATCCGGGAATACGTTTCAAATTATAATAAAGGCAACCGGCTTATTATAAGACGGCTGCCTTTGTAGTTTTATTTAGTGCATATTCCACCGTATTCCGGCGTCTTTTAACGGCATGCCGGGAAAGATGCATGCCGCCTGTGCCGCTCAGTTGCCGGGAGCCGGCTTCTTTACCACGGTAAACTCTCCGTAGCTGGAGTCTGCTTTTACGCCGTTCAAAAAGAAAGCGCGGTCGAAGACCGGTTCCTTCTTCCAGTTCCAGTGCATTTTGTTCGAGAAGGAAAACGTATCGGCGGTACCGTCGTTCCAGTCGATTACCACTTGCTCGTTGTCGAAAGTATCCGCACCGTCGAATTCGCCTACAGCAAGATAATAATTTCCCTGGTCGTTTTTACAGGTGTATACTCCGTAAAAGAACGCCAGATAGGCTTTCGTATACTTTGCTATCGAATCTTTCTGATAGGTTTTACCCCGGTAAACAGCCTTTATTCCCCGGTGGGCGATGGAGCCCGGCGTTTCCGGGTTCAGCAGGTCGTTTCCCTGTGCATCCTGTACCGAGATGGAAAGTACGATAGGGTAAATATCCCAAATCTTGTCGTCGTTATCATCGCAGGCCGTGAAGCCGGCCGTAAAAAGGAACAGCAAGGCCGCTCCGAGTAAACTCATTGTTTTCATACGTTTGTGTTTTTATAATGAAACGGGGTTCGGGTCGATAAATGCTTGTGTGTATTTTATTCCTTGAAGAAAGATGAAGCAAACCGGAAGCAGGAACGCACTGTGTCCGGTTATCCCGAAGTACAGTCTTTCTGCACTTTATCCATCGGAGCAAAGATATAAAAATACCGGATATGGCCGGTGCTTTTCCCGTTTTTTTGTTTGTATTCCCTCCCTGCTTTCCGGCACTGTCGGAGCGCCCTTGAAATCGTTCCGTTTTTCTTCGTATATTTGTGTGTTCGGTAAATTACATTAACCTTCTCCCGATGAAAAAACTGTTGTATGTGCTGGCCGGCTTAACGTTATGCCTGATACATGCGTATCCGGCCGGACGCCCGTATTATCACTTCAAACAACTCTCTATCAAAGAAGGGCTTCCTACCAGTATCCTTTCGCTCTACGACGATATGAACGGTTCTTTGTGGGTGGGAACCACACAAGGCGTTTACCGCTTTAACGGCGAAAAGATAAAGAAGTACGCCCTGCCTCCCCGCTTGCGCACGAGTACCCATTATATTTATTCGCTGCAAAGCGATAGCTGCGGCCGGATTTGGGCGGCTACGAGCCGGGGAATCAGTTATTACACATACGGGCAAGATTCCCTGCAAGCCCTTTTACGCCACGGGCAGCCGGTCAAATCCTGGGTAGTAGCGTCCGAAGGAGATCACCTGCTTATCCCCGTAACCGATACGTTGTTGGTGTATACCGACGGGTTACAGTTGTGCGAAGCGATTCCCCTCAGCGTTTCCGGTACCCATATTATCGGAATGAAGCCGTACGACTCGCAGCATTACCTGGTGCTCGATAACCGGTTGAATTTGAAATTGCTGGATAAACGTACCGGCGAACTCACCGCCGCCCCGTTCGGACGGACGTCGAATGTAAACGCATTTTACCGGGATTCTTCCGGCCGTTACTGGATTTCCTATTACGGGCAAGGCGTAACCTGTTATACCGGCAAGGGGCGGTTGGCGGCCGAATACAACACGCGGAACTCCGGTTTGAACAACGACATCGTACTCGATATAGAAGAGTGGGACGGTGCTATTTGGCTGGCTACCGACGGCGGCGGGGTGAACATCGTTTATCCGGATAGCCGCGATATCCAAATCCTGTCGAACAGTGAAAACCGGTTTTTTCCGGCCAACTCGGTAACGTGCCTGTGCCGGAGCAATACCCATATGTGGATCGGGATGGTTCGCGAAGGCGTGCTGGGAGCGGAAAAAGGGTTTATCACTACTTATACCAAGGCGGGGCGGGATGCAGCTTCAGGCTTGTGGGATAAATGCCCCCTGTGCCTGTGGGAAGATACCGACGGACGCCTTTGGATAGGTACCGACGGCGGGGGAATCGATTGTTTCGACCCCGTAGCCGAGCGCTTTACCCATTATCCGCAAACGACGGGCGAAAAAGTCGTCTCCCTTTGTCCGTTGTCGGATACGGAACTGTTAGTGTCCAGTTTCTCGAAAGGTCTTTTTCGCTTGAATAAAGAAACGGGTGCGTACCGGCCTTTCCCGTTGCCCGATAAGGAGGCCGAACGCAGTTTGTCGGGAGCGGCTCCTACCAACCTGCGTGTCAATCACCGGAATGAAATCGAATTGTACGGCAGTGCGTTCTACCGGTACCAGCCGGCGGCTAACCGGTTGATACCGATTCGTCCGGACATCGGCTCTCTCCAGGCTTCGTGGATTTACATAGGCAGCTATCGCTCGCATCCGTATTTCCACGACCGTAGCAATGTATTCCGGTATAACCGGGAAACAGATAAATACGAAATGGTTGTTTACCGGGAAAGCAACCAGGTATTGGCGGCTGCCGTGGATACCACGGGTACGCTATGGATAGCCGGTCCGGACGGCGTAGACCGGGTCGCCCTTTCTTCGGGCCGGAAAGAAAAGATGAAACTGCCCGACGGGAACGACGTCGTTACCTCGCTGGTAACCGACCGGGAAGGTGTGGTATGGATGGGAGCGCTGGGCGTTATCTATGCATACGATCCCCGGAAAGACCATTTCGTTATTTACAACGAGATGGATGGCGTGCTGCCGAATGATTTCCTGGCCAAGCCGGTTCTTGCCACGCGCGACGGAAGTGTATACATGGGCGGTACGGAAGGGTTGGTTCGCATGAATAAGGCGTTGAAGCCGTCTGTTCACGCTCCGTCCCTGTCGTTGCAGTTGCAGGAAGTATCGCTGAACGGCCGTACAGTGCCGCTCGGTTCCGCTTCGGGCATGAAAATCGCCGGTGATTTCGCCTCTTTACAGGTACATGTGCGGTTGGAAGGCGAAAACGCTTTCCACAAGCGGATTTACCGTTTCCGTATCCGGGGGCTGAACAAAGAATATATCGAAACTTCGCGTCCGCATTTAACGCTGTATACCCTGCCGCCGGGCGATTACCGCATAACCGTGCAGTGTACGCAAAACGACGGGAACCGGAGCCCGGAATTTACCGTACTCCGGTTTACCGTGCTGCCTCCGTGGTGGCGGCAATCGGGATTCGTCGCGCTGTGCGTGGCTATCGGAATCGTATCGGCCGTCTGGTTCGTGCGGATATACCGGCAACGGCTGCAACGGAAGTACCGGGAACAAGAGCGTACCGTGTATAAGGAAAAAGTACGCACCTTAATCAATATCAACCATGAGTTGCGCACTCCGCTAACGCTTATTTATACGCCGTTGAAGCAACTTATCACCAGCCGGCAAGTGCCCCGTGCACTGCGTACCCAGTTGTACGGCGCTTTCAAGCAGGCGCGCCAGATGAAGAACCTCATCGACATGATTCTGAACTTGCGTAAGATGGAAGTGGAGGAATGTATCCTGCGCATGGCGCCGGCGCCTTTTAACGATTGGCTCGGAAGTATCCTCGAAGATTTTAAAACCGAATTTTCATTGCGGCGCATCGATTTGCGCTTCGTGCCCGACCCAGCCGTACGAACGATGTACTTCGACCCGGTACAGTGCGAAATCATTGTCAATAACTTGCTGACGAATGCCTATAAGTTCAGTGAAGAAGGCGCCTCGGTAACCGTTTCTTCATTCCTGGAGGATAACGGGAGCCGTATCCGCGTAACGGTGGAAGACGAAGGCGCCGGCCTCCGTCCGGAAGATGAGGAAAACTTATTTACCCGTTTTTACCAGGGAAATCACAGCTTGCAGGGTACGGGCATCGGGCTGTCGTACGCCCGGCAACTGGTGGAAATGCACGGAGGCGTGATCGGCGCCCGGAACAACGAGCGGAAAGGAGCTGTCTTTTTCTTTACGCTTCCTTACCGGCAAGAGGCAGCCGATATCCGGAGCACGCCGCAGCCGTATCTCAACCGGATGGCGGTTGCGGCGGATCCGAATCCGAAGCTGCCGAAGCCGGACACAGGCGGTAAATTCCACTCCGTTTTGATTGTGGAAGACGACCGCGACTTGTGCGATTTCCTGATTTGCCATCTCCAGGCGTTGTTCGAAGAAGTATACGAAGCGCACGACGGCCTGGCGGCATTGCCGGTAATTGCCTCCCGGCTTCCCCAGCTCGTATTGAGCGACGTGAAGATGCCGCGCATGAACGGATTCGAGTTGTGCCGGCATATCAAGCAAAAGCCCGAGTCGAGTTGCATACCGGTGATACTGCTAACCTCGTGTGTCGACGACGCCAGCGTGGAAGCGGGATACGAAGCCGGGGCCGAAGCGTACGTTACTAAACCGTTCGACCTGGATTTGCTTACCGTTCAAATCCGGAATATCCTGCATAACCGCAACAGCATCAGGAAACAATATGCCGCCGACTTTCCGGTGCCGGCACAAAAACAGCCGGACTATGCCGCAGAACAATGGCGGCTCCGTTTTAACCGGATTATCGGCGAAAACATCGGGAATGCCGCGATGGACGTGCACTTTATCGCCCGGGAAATGAATATGAGCCGCGCCTCGCTTTACAATAAGGCGAAAAATAGCTTGGGGGTAGGGGTGAGCGAGTACATTATCAAATGTCGGCTGGAGTATGCCTGCCGGTTGCTGCGAACTACCGCCCTGTCGGTAGGAGAAGTAGCCGAGCAGGCCGGTTTCAAGCATTCGCGCAATTTCAGCACGCTGTTCAAAAACGCGTTCGGGACGAGTCCGTCGGAGTACCGGAAAACAACAGAAAACAGGGCGGAATCCGAAAGTGGAACAACCGGTACGGAAACATAGAAACACGGAAACGCAAAGGATACTGATAGGCTGCGTTTCCGTGTTTAATTCACGTTTTACATATTTTCGGTTTCCGGCCTCCGGAAATATCCGTTACTCTTCGTACCGGTGCCGTATCGGGTCGTCGTACTGTACCTGGAGGCGAAGCAATTCTTTTTTCAGTTCGCCGGTCAGCTCTTCCGTTCCGGGTTTTCCGTAGATATTATGCATTTCCGCCGGGTCGTTCTGCAAATCGTACAGTTCCCAACAGTCTATATCCTGGTAGAAATGAATGAGCTTGTACCGGTCGGTGCGCACGCCGTAATGGCGGCGAACCGCATGCTCGGCCGGATATTCGTAGAAATGATAATACAGCGATTGGCGCCATCCGGGCACTTTTTCGCCCTTCAGCAGCGGCAGGAACGATACGCCGTGCATATCCTGCGGCACTTCCACGCCGGCCAGGTCGAGTATGGTAGGGCCGTAGTCGATATTCTGCACCATCTCTTCGATGTCGCCTTTTTTCCCTCCCGGTAACCGAACCAGTAACGGCGTGCGGAACGATTCTTCGTACATGAACCGCTTGTCGAACCAACCGTGCTCGCCCATGTAAAAGCCCTGGTCGGAAGTATACACAATCATCGTGTTTTCCAGCAGCCCGTTCGTTTCGAGGTAGTCCAATACACGTCCCACATTGCGGTCTACCGAGTGGATTACCCGCATGTAGTCGTGCATGTATTGCTGGTATTTCCATTCGGCCAGCGCTTTTCCGGTGAGCTTGTCTTTTTTGAATTTCGCGATAATCGGCTCGTAATGCTTATCCCAGGCCGCTTTCTGTTCCGGTGTGAGGGCATTGTACATAGTCCGGCCGGCTTTTTCCAAACCGGTGTTCGTGTGGATTTCGTTTTCCTTGTCGGCCATTTTCAGGTCGTACACGAGGTCCATATCCTGGATGATGCTCATCTCCTGCTTGGAAGCCGGGATACGGCCTTCGTACTTGTCGTAGAAATTGTCCGGTACCGGATACGTTACATCCTCGTACAAGTCGAGATCGCACAAGTCGGGCATCCAGGTACGGTGGGGCGCCTTGTGGTGGATAAACAGGCAGAACGGCTTGTCTTTGTCGCGGATGCTGTCCATCCAGTCGATAGCCAGGTCGGTAACGATGTTGGTAGCGTACCCTTCGCGCTTGATTTTCTCGCCGTTTTTGATAAAGTCCGGGTTGTAATAATTGCCCTGCCCTACCAGAATATCCCAGTAATCGAACCCGGTCGGTTCGGATACCAGGTGCCACTTCCCGATCATGGCGGTTTGGTAGCCGTTGGCCCGCAACAGTTTCGGAAAAGTTTGCTGGCTCCCGTCGAACGTGGTCGTGTTGTCGGTAAACCCGTTGGCGTGGCTGTGCTTGCCGGTCAGCATGCACGCCCGGCTCGGCCCGCTCAGCGAATTGGCTACGAAGCTGTTGGTAAACCGGGCCCCTTCGGCAGCGATGCGGTCGATGTGGGGCGTTTGCATGTAGCGCCGGTCGTAGGCGCTGATGGTTTGATAGGAGTGGTCGTCGCACATGATGTAAACGATGTTCATCGGCTTCTTGCCGGTTTCCGCTCCTTCTTTCTTCGCCTGGCACGACGACAGCGCCGTCAGCGCTGCCGCCCCCGTGCAAGCGGATACTAAGATACGTGTCGTGTTGTCCATATTTTATTTATATACTGTCGGGTTACCAACCGGGGTTCTGTACCCACTTGCCGCCCGTTAAGCTGAGCATCCGGGGCTGGATGGGTAACAAGTAATCCCGTTCGATGTCGAATTGCCAGCCGTTGGCGTATCCGGCCGGATTGCTGGGAATAATATAGCGTAACGCGTCGCCCGGGTTTCCGGTGAGGAACAGGTTGTTTCCTTCGGGCTGGTCGTATACTAACTTCCCTCCGTATTGCGGATGGTTTTCGAGGTTACTGCCGGTAAAGAGCGCTCCTGTCGGCCATTGGCCTACAATCAGCTCGTCGGCAGCCGCCCAGCGCAGAATATCTTCCAGCCGGCGTCCTTCGCATGCTTTTTCTACCCGGCGCTCGCGGCGTACGGCCTGGATGTATTTGTCTAAGCTTCGGAACGGATAATCCGGTTCCTGGTTGTATTCGCGGTCGAAATCTACGGCCGGCATGCCTGCCCGGTCGCGTAAAGGCTGCAAGGCGGCGATAATCTTCTGTGCGTTCGCCGCCCCGTCGAGTTCGGCCAGCGCTTCCGCATAGTTGAGCAAAATGTCGGCGTAGCGGAACTGGATGGCCGGAGTGGCTCCTTTGTATTCCGCATCCAGGCTGCCGGTGTAGTCGATTTGTACATGCTTCAGCAACGAGTAACCCGTCATGTTCTGGTTGTAAGCCGACGAACCGATGAGCGGCGGCACCACATAATAAGGAGGCGCATCGTCGGGCCGCAACTGCTGCCCCGGCATGCATACCGTTTGCGCCAGCCGCGGGTCGCGCAGGGTAGGTAAGAGCTCGTCGCCGAATACCTTTTTGGCTTCCGTGCGGAGCGCGCCTGCGAAAGGCTTGCCGTCGACTGTGAGGTAGTCGTCCACCAGCGAAGCGGTTACGCCTACCCCGCCGCCGCCCTGGTTGAGGTACCGGTCCACGTTATTCCCTATCTGGTCGCCGTCGTACCGCTTGAACCAGAGTATTTCCGGATTGGCCGACAGGTCGGTTGTCTGGAATAGTATCCGGTAATCGTTCTTTTTATTGCCGGTATTGTAGATTTTCCATACGCCGCGGTTCATCACTTCTTCGGCCGCTTGAATAGACTGGTTAAAATAATCGCGGATTTTTTCGTCCGTTACGGTAGGGTCGTAAAACTTATCGTTTTCGGCTTTGTGGTATTTTTCCCAAGTCGCTTCGAAAAGCGCCACTTCGCTTTTCAGGGCGCGCGCTACGTCTTTGTGCACCCGCATGGTGCCGCTGTTATCCTGCTGGTTCAGGTAAAAAACGGCTTTGTCCAAATCGGCCAGGATACTGTCGGTTACCACCGTCCGGTTGTCGCGCGGCAGTTGCATTTCCTCGATATTCGGGTCGAGCGGCGTACTGATCCAGGTGAGCGGCCCGTAATCTACGAGTAACCGGTAATAGTACCAGGCGCGGAAATAATACGCTTCGCCTACATACTGCTCGTAATCCGACGAACCCTTTTCCTGGCAGTTATCGAGGTTACACAACAAGAAATTCAGGTTCCGGATGGCGGTATAGTTCGTCAGTACCGTAGCGCTGCTCAGCGTGGTTTCGCCCGCCAACCGGGTACTTACCGAGCTGGCCGCCATATTATCGCTGTGTGTGTCGTAGCCGGCGATGTATTGTCCGCCCCCGGCGTCGAACCCTTGTGCACGCAAGCCGTCGCCGAATTTCACTTCGCCGTATTTAGGGTTACCGGTCTGGTAGAACTGGTCTAAGTAATTTCTCATTTCGCCTACGCTGGTAAAAGGCGCCGAGGTAGAGAGCACGCCTTCCGGCATTTTATCCAAGTCGTAGCAGGCCGTAAATCCCAGCAGGCAGATGAAGCCTAAAATTATATTTCTTTTTTTCATATCCTCTTTTCATTATAAGTTAACAACCACGCCGAACGATACCACGCGATTCATCGGGTAGTTTTTACCGCCTTCGCTGGTATAATCGTTCTTCGTATAAATCGATTCCGGGTCGAACATGCCTTTCAGCGGCGTAAACGTAAGCAGGTTTTCGCCCGAGAAGAATACCTGGAGCTTGTTCAGCCCGATTTTGCTTATCCAGGCGGCAGGCAGGTCGTACCCGAGCGTAAGGTTCTTCAGCCGGCAGTAGGCGCCGCTTTGGATATACCGGTCGCTCGTGGTCATCGTTTTGTCGCGGAAGGGCACTACGCCGCCAACCGTATGGATATACGGTTTCGGATAGTAGGCGCCCGGGTTGCTTTCGCTCCAGTAATCGAGGTGCTCCTTAAATACCGTAACTTGAGCATACGGGCCGCTTCCCCAGAAGTAGGCACCCGTTCCGGGGTCCCAGTCGCGCTTCGCTACTCCCTGGAACAACAGGCCGAGGCTCAGCCCTTTCCAACTGATAGAGCCGTTAACGGTATATTGGTAACGGGGCGTAGTGTTTCCGATTACCGTCATATCGCCCATGTCGCCCAGCTTATTCGTGCCGTTGTTTACGGCATTGTCGCCGTTCAGGTCGCGGTATTTTACGTCGCCCGGCGTCCAGGGCTTTCCGCTGATAAACGACAAATCGTATTTTTGATTGTACGCGTCGGCTTCCGCCTGCGTTTGAATCAGGCCGTCGGCGCGATAGCCCCAGATTTCGCCTACCTTCTTGCCCGTATACCAATTCTCTTTCGGATCGGTTCCCGTAGGGTTGGCATATTCGGTTACTTCGGAAACCGCATCCGAAAGCAAGCCGCCTATACTGTATTGTATGTCTTTGCCGATACGTCCGCGGTAATTCAACGACAATTCCCAGCCCCGGTTGCGCATCCGGGCATTATTGGTTTTGGGTGCGGCCGCTCCGAAAATATCGGGAAAATCGACACCCGGCCCTAACATATCCTTGGTGTCGCGTTGGAATACGTCCAGCGTTCCGGTCAACGCATTGCCGAAGAAGCCGAAATCGAGTCCGATATTCTTACTTTCCACCTTTTCCCAAGTGGTAGCGGGATTTACTACGCCGGGCGCTTTAGTAAAAATATGCCGCCCGTCGGAGAAGATATAGTTGCCTAATTTATTATTCAGTTCCATCGTTGCAGCGAACGTATAGAGAGCGGCGCCCGCCTGGTTGCCCAGCAATCCGTACGAAGCGCGGAGCTTCAGGTTCGACACCACGTCGGTAACGGAGCTCATAAATTGCTCGCGGCTGATGTTCCATCCTACCGAAACCGACGGGAAGAACCCCCACCGGTGTCCGGAGGCAAAGCGGGAAGACCCGTCGTACCGGCCGTTCAGCTCCAGCAGGTAACGTCCGTCGTAGTCATAATTGATACGGCCGAAGAATCCCCGGGTAGCCCATCCGTTGCGGGTATCGGTTACCGTTTTGTCGCCGGTTCCCATTCCTACGTTCGGATTGGTGGTGGAATACAGGCCGGTAACGGCGTTTTTCAGGTAACTGTAGTCGTAATCCTCTTCCTGGAAACCGGCCATTACCGTAAAGTTGTGTTTGTCGGCCAGCGTGAACAGGTAATTCGTATACAAATTGATAGTCTGGTAACGTGTACGGCTGTAGCTGCGGGTAAATTTGCCGTCGGGCGACATTCCCAGTTCGCTCCGTACCCCTTTCGACGTGCTTACGCCGTCGGCGCCGTAAATCAGCGGGCTTACGTTTAACGCTTCGTACTCCATGTTCCCTAATTTATAGGTATAATCGAAGAAAACGAACCAGTTCTTAACCGGCTGGAGTTCCAGTCCGGCCGTGAGATTCATCCGGTCGCGCTGGGTATTGGTGTACGTGCCGCTTTGCAAATACGGAATCATGGTGAGTTCCGTAAAGTTTCCGTTCGGGTCTACCGGCGATACGGTGGGGCGGAAGCGCGCCAGCGAATGGTAAAATCCTTCGCTGATACCGCCGTCGCCGAAAGGCGTATCCTGGTCGGAGTGCATGAATTTCGTATTTACTTTCAGCTTCAGCCAATTCGTAATCTGCGACGTAATGTTGGCCGTGAAATTGTACCGCTTGTAATCCATGTCGGCGTAACGCAGGATGCCGTCTTCCGAATAATAACCTCCGGAAATATAATACTGCGCTTTTTTGCCGCCGCCGCTCAGGCTCAGGTTGTGGTTTTGCTTGAACGCCCAGTTCTTATAATGCAAGTCGAAGTAATTTACGTTCCCCACGCCCGATTCCGAGTTCTCGAACGCCGGGTTCATGTTGGCGTTCGCCGGCAGTTCGAACCAGGGGTCTACACTGGAAGGGTCTTGTATATATTGCTGCAACAACCCTAATTTCTCCTCGCTGTACAACCGGGGGGCACCGGCATTCGTACAGCCAGCGTTCCAGTATTGCGCAAACTGGTAAGAGTCTACCATATCCGGCAGCACGGTGGGCGTGCTCCAGCCTACCGTACCCTGGTAGTTCACGCGCATCTTGCCCTCTTCTCCTTTTTTGGTAGTTACCAAAATCACGCCGTAAGCCGCACGCGCCCCGTAAATGGCGCAAGCCGCCGCGTCTTTCAGCACCGAGATATTTTCGATGTCGCTGGGATTCACGTCCGAAAGGCTCATTTCCACTCCGTCGACCAATACGTACGGGTTGGCCTTATTGTCTAAGTTTCCCTGTCCGCGTAACGTGAGCGTGCCGGAGCCACCCGGGCGTCCTGCATCGGAGTTGCTTACCAGCAAGCCCGGCACCATGCCCTGCAGGCTTTGAGTGGCGTCGGCTACTGGGCGCCGTTCCAGCACGTCTCCTTTCACCGACGATACGGAACCGGTGAGGTTTACTTTTCTTTGTACGCCGTATCCCACTACTACCACTTCGTCTAACAGCTCCGAGCTTTCCGCCAGCTCGATGCTGAAATGCGTTTTGCCGTTAAGGGGAAGTTTCTGTGCGGTATATCCGATATAGGATACGGTGAGCGTACCTTTCGGCGGAACGCCGGTAAGGGTGAAATTGCCGTCCAGGTCGGTAACGGTGCCGTTCGTGGTACCTTCGATTAGTACGCTGGCGCCGATGATGGGTTCCCGGCTGTTTTTGTCGATCACCTTCCCGGTAACGGAGAGGGATTGGGCTGCCGCTGTGGGGGGAAACAGCCAGAGTAAGGCTGTAACCAATCCCATGAGCAGGGAAAGCAGTTTGGTTTGTCGAGTCATAATACAAGAACTTAAAGGTTAATTTAGATTGAAAGATTCAGGTCAAAAATAACCGGTTGTCGCCTGTAGTTCTCTCTTTATTTGTCTAATTAATCTCTTTATTTGTCTAAGAGTGCGCTACTGCTCCCCGTTCCGGAGTAAAAAACGCCTTTCCGAACGGTTTGAAGCGCCGTTTTTCCGTCGGAATAAAGAAAAAGAGCCTTACAGCCGGGAAACAAAAGCGAACATTGAACCGATAGTGCCAATTATTGGAAAAATCGTGCTATTTTCAAACCTTCTGCCGCCCCTATCTTTGCCCTGTCAAGAAAAACCTAAAAAAGTAATAGCATGCGAAAACATCTTATCTTATCCGTTTTAGCGGCCTGGGCGGCGATAACTGCATCCGCCCAATGGAAACCGGCCGGCGATAAAATCAAAACCCCGTGGGCCGCCGAAATAAATCCGGCATCCGTTTTGCCGGAGTATCCGCGCCCGATTATGGAACGTAGCGAATGGAAAAACCTGAACGGCCTGTGGAGTTATGCCATCTGTGCGAAGGGTGACAGCGAACCCGTCCGGTTCGACGGGCAAATCTTGGTGCCTTTCGCCGTGGAATCGTCTTTGTCGGGCGTAGGGAAACGAGTCGGAGCGGATAAGGAACTCTGGTATTCCCGCTCTTTCGACGTGCCTGCCGCCTGGAAGAATAAAAATATACTGCTCCATTTCGGCGCGGTAGATTGGCAAACCGACGTATGGGTGAACGATATCCGGGTAGGCAGCCATACCGGAGGCTTTACTCCGTTCTCGTTCGATATAACGGCGGCGCTGACCGGAAAGGGAAGCAATAAATTGACGGTAAAGGTATGGGACCCGACCGATGCCGGCACCCAGCCGCGGGGCAAGCAGGTAAACAAGCCCTCCGGTATCTGGTATACTCCGGTAACCGGTATCTGGCAAACCGTATGGTTGGAGCCGGTTGCGCCCAGCCATATAGAGCGTCTCCGTATCACGCCCGACATCGACCGGCATACCCTGACGGTCGAAGCCGGCATAGCCGCCGCTTCGCCTGCCGACCTGGTGGAAGTGCAGGTATACGATAACGAGCGCTTAGTGGCTGCCGGCAAAAGCATCAACGGCGAGCCGGCGGTGGTTGCGATGCCCCGCGACGCTAAGCTGTGGAGCCCCGATGCGCCTTTTTTATATACGCTGAAGGTATGGTTGAAAAACGGCGGGAAAACCGTCGACCGGGTGAACAGCTATGCTGCTATGCGGAAATATTCCACCCGGAGAGATGCGAACGGCGTGGTGCGCCTCGAATTGAATAACCGCGCCCTGTTCCAGTTCGGACCGTTAGACCAGGGATGGTGGCCCGACGGGTTGTACACCGCTCCCACCGACGAAGCCCTGGTGTACGACGTGCGGAAAACCAAAGATTTCGGGTTCAATATGATTCGCAAGCACATCAAGGTGGAGCCGGCGCGCTGGTACACGCATTGCGACCGGCTGGGCCTCATCGTGTGGCAGGATATGCCCAGCGGCGACCGCAATCCGGAGTGGCAAAGCCGGCAGTATTTCGACGGGGTGGAAAGAAAACGTTCCGCCGAATCGGAAGCCTGCTACCGGAAGGAATGGAAAGAAATCATCGACTGCCTGTACGCTTATCCGTGCATCGGCACCTGGGTACCGTTCAACGAAGCGTGGGGCCAGTTCAAAACGCCCGAAATCGTTGCCTGGACCCAAGCATACGACCCTACGCGCCTGGTAAACCCCGCCAGCGGAGGCAACCATTACCCGTGCGGCGATATGCTCGACTTGCATCAGTATCCGGCTCCCGAGTTGTATTTGTACGACGGGCAACGCGCCACGGTACTCGGCGAGTACGGCGGTATCGGGATGGTATTGAATAACCATTTGTGGGAACCCGACCGCAACTGGGGTTACGTGCAGTTCAATACGCCCCGGGAAGTAACCGACGAGTATGTGAAGTATGCCGACCAGCTGTACAAGCTGATTCCGAACGGATTTTCGGCGGCGGTATATACCCAAACCACCGACGTGGAAGTGGAAGTGAACGGCCTGATGACGTACGACCGGAAAGTAATCAAGGTGGAAGAGCCGCGCGTGCGCGAAGCCAACCGGCGTATCTGCAACGCCTTGAGCGAATAAGCGGCGGAAACGCGCCGGCCGGACACGGAACCGGCGCGTTTTCCCGGCAGGAAAAAACAAAAATAAAACACAGCAACGATGAATAAGTGGATACTTTGGATAGGCGTAGCGATGCTGGCCGCCTGTACCCCGGGTAAAAACGAGGAAGCGCTCACCCGGTCCGGATTGAAAAGAAGCGATTTCCGGACGGAACTCGACGGGGGGCAAACCGATTTGTTCGTATTGACCAACAAAAACGGGATGGAAGTATGCGTTACCAATTTCGGCGGCCGTATCGTATCGGTAACCGTTCCCGACAAAGACGGGAAAATGCGCGACGTGGTACTGGGCTTCGGCTCCATATACGATTACCTGGCATACCCCTCCAATTTCGGAGCCACCATCGGCCGGTACGGCAACCGCATCGGACAAGGGCGTTTCTCGCTCGACGGCACCGAGTACCGGCTTCCGCAAAACAACTACGGCCATTGCCTGCACGGAGGGCTCCGGGGGTTCGATTCCCGGTTATTCAGCGGCCGCCAGGTAAACGAACAGCAGGTAAAACTGACGTACCTGTCGGCCGACGGCGAAGAGGGATTTCCCGGCAACCTGGCTTGCACGGTCACGATGTCGCTTACCGACGACAATGCCCTCGACCTCCGGTACGAAGCCGTAACCGATAAACCGACTATCGTGAATCTGACGAACCATTCGTATTTCAACCTCGACGGCGACCCGTCGAGGGATAATTCGGACTATTTGCTCACAGTGCATGCGGATGCGTATACCCCGGTGGACAGCACGTTTATGACTACCGGCGAAATCGCCCCCGTGGAAGGCACGCCGATGGATTTCCGGAAACCCGCGGCCATCGGCAGCCGAATCGACTGCGACTTCGGGCAATTGAAAAACGGACGCGGCATCGACCACAACTGGGTGTTGAATACCGGCGGCGATATCGGCCGCATTTGCGCCACCCTCGAGTCGCCCCGCACGGGAATCGTGCTGGATGTATACACCACCGAGCCCGGCATCCAGGTGTATTGCGGCAATTTCCTCGACGGTACCCAGGCCGGCAAGCGCGGTATCGTGTATAACCGCCGCGCCTCGGTTTGCCTCGAAACCCAGAAATACCCCGATACGCCCAACAAACCTGGTTGGCCTCCGGCCGTATTGAGGCCGGGCGAAAAGTACGAAAGCCGCTGCATCTACCGGTTTTCGGTTCGCCGGTAATTCTTCTTATATTATATAGGTATATGAAACCAATCGTATGGTATGGCGTAGTGTTGTGCTGTCTGCTGGCAGGGTGCCGGCCGGACAAGCCCTCCGGGCCGGCGCAGAAGGAAAAGCCGACTGCGGCCGACTGCGGGCTCGTTCCGCTGGGCGACCCGTTTATCCTGCTGAGCGGCGGAACGTATTACGCCTACGGAACCCATTCGACCGAAGGCATCGAGGTGTACCGGTCGGACGATTTGAAAACCTGGCGTTACCACGGGCTGGCGCTCCGCAAAGACGATGTGTGGGCCGACCGTTGGTTCTGGGCGCCCGAGGTATACGAATGGAACGGCACGTATTATATGTATTACTCGGCCGACGAGCATATCTGCGCGGCCACTTCCGATTCGCCGCTCGGCCCGTTCAGGCAAGCGGAAAAGAAACCCATGTGGCCCGGCGAGAAATGCATCGACCATTCGTTGTTCGTGGATACCGACGGTACGCCTTACCTCTTCTTCGTCCGTTTCAACGACGGAAACAACATCTGGATGGCCGAACTGGAGCCCGACCGGATAACCCTGCGCCCGGAAACGATGCGCCCGTGCATCCGGGTGTCGCAACCTTGGGAAGAAGTGTGGCCGCGTGTAAACGAAGCCCCGTTCGTTATGGAGCGTAACGGCACGTACTACCTGACCTACTCGGCCAACAGTTACGAAAGCCCGATGTACGGCGTAGGGTGCGCCGTAGCCGCCCACATCCGGGGCGAGTGGACGAAATACGACGAAAACCCCTTGCTGCAAAAGCCGGGCGCCCTGGCAGGCGTAGGCCACAGCGCCCTGTTTACCGACAAGGCCGGGCAGTTGCGTATCGTGTTCCACGCGCATCGCGACAGCAGCCATGTACATCCGCGCGCCATGTACATCGGAACCGTGCGGTTCGAAAACGCCGGCGGCACGGAACGGATGCGCATCGGTTCCGGTTACGAAACACCCTGTTTACTCAAATAAACCCGATAAGGCATGGAAATGAAAAAAATCGTATGGGCCGTTGCGTCGTGCTGTGCGGCAGCCGGCATGTTAACGGCCGCGGAAAAAGAACCGGCCGGCGAACAACCGGGCGTGTACCGTAACCCGGTAGTGAATTACAGTTTGCCCGACCCCTCGGTAATCCGGGGCGACGACGGCTTTTATTACTTGTACGCTACGGAAAATATCCGCAACCTGCCTATCCATCGCTCTAAGGATTTGGTAAACTGGGAACAGGTCGGAACGGCGTTTACCGACAGCACGCGCCCGGACTTCGAGCCGGAAGGCAGCCTGTGGGCGCCCGACATCGCCCGTATCGGCAACCGGTACGTGTTGTATTACGCGATGTCGAAGTGGGGCGGCGAATGGACGTGCGGCATCGGCTGCGCTACCGCCGATTCGCCCGCCGGGCCGTTTACCGACGGCGGGAAGTTGTTCCGCAGCAACGAAATCGGCGTGCAGAATTCCATCGACCCGTTTTTTATTTCCGAAGGAGGAAAAAACTACCTGTTCTGGGGAAGTTTCCGGGGAATTTATTACGTGGAGCTTACGGCCGGCGGCCTTTCCGTGAAACCGGGGGAAAAGCCGAAGCGGGTGGCCGGTACCGCCTACGAAGGGGTGTACATCCATAAAAAAGGGAAGTATTATTATTTATTTGCTTCCACCGGTACGTGCTGTGAGGGGTTGAAGAGCACGTACACCACGGTGACAGGACGCTCCGAAAATCTGTTCGGCCCCTACACCGACAAGGGGGGAGGCGCGATGCTCGACAACCGCCACGAAGTGCTGATTCACCGGAACGACCGGTTCGTAGGTACGGGGCATAACTCGGAAATCGTAACCGACCGGGCGGGCAACGACTGGCTGTTTTACCATGCGGTAAGCGTACGGAATCCGCACGGGCGCGTATTGATGCTCGACCGGGTGCGGTGGGAAAACGACTGGCCGGTGGTAACAGGGGCGTCTCCGTCGCTGGAATCGGAAAAACCGGTATGGTAAACTCATCGGAAAACACAGAAAATATGAACTGGAGAAAGATAACAGGCGGCCTCGTATGGCTGCTTACAGGATTGGCCGGCATGCAGGCGGCCGGGCTATACGGCAACCGGTTTCACTGCCACGATTGCCTGGAAAACGCCCGGTAACGCAGCCGTTCACTATCCGTTCGCGTTGCAGGCGTAGAAAAGCAGCCGGTACGCCTGCCGCCGGTCTTTGTTTTTTCTCCCGGAAGCGAAGCGGCCGGCGTTATACGATACGGTGAAACTCCCGTCCCGTACGAAGCAGCCGGCGCTTTTCGAGGCCGGGTAGGAAACGGCTTATGGCCCGGAGTAAAGCCCGGATAGGAATAAGGGGAAGAAGTGTAAACCGAAATGGCGTTTTAAATTCAATTCCGTAAATCGGGTTGGGTTATACGTGTTTAATCCGTTCCCTGTTTTCCGTAGAGGTTCCGGCGCTATCGAAAAAATAGTTCGACGGTTATCAAAAGTACTTTTGACAACTGTGAAAAGTTCTCACCACAATTATGAAAAGTTCTTGCGACAATTGTGAAAAGTTCTTTTCATAATTATCGAAGTGTACTTTCATAATCATCGCCAGGGCAAACGCATTAAAATAATGGACTAAATTCTGTCT
>DBGBSM010000522.1:0-3496 GCA_048468815.1 Parabacteroides sp. | reverse complement strand
AAAAGAACCGAGGCAATGTGCTCGATTCTTTTTTTATTTCGGATTAAGAAAGCAGCTTTTCCCGGCTTTACTTGAACGTCTCGCTCAACTGGCGTATCACCGTCGAAGCCGGTTTCTTTTCGTATAAAATATTGTATACGGCGTCCAGGATCGGCATGTTTACCCGGTATTTTCCGTTGATTTCCTTGATACACTTCGTGCCGTAGTATCCTTCGGCGATCATTTCCATTTCGAGCTGCGCCGTTTTAACCGAGTAGCCTTTCCCGATCATGGTGCCGAACGTGCGGTTCCGGCTGAAACGGGAATAAGCGGTAACCAGCAGGTCGCCCAAGTATACCGAGTCGGTGATGTCGCGGTCTAACGCATGAATCGTGTCGACGAAGCGCTTCATTTCCTCGATGGCATTCGAGATGAATACCGCCTGGAAGTTATCGCCGTACTTCATGCCGTGACAGATGCCCGCCGCAATCGCATACACGTTTTTCAACACCGAAGCATATTCGATACCCACCACATCCTTACAAACCGAGTTCATCAGGTATTGGTTGCGGAAAACCGACGAAATCGCTTTGGCCTTTTCGATGTCGGGGCAACCCAGCGTGAGGTACGACAGGCGTTCGAGCGCTACTTCCTCCGCATGACACGGGCCGCCCAGTACGGCGATATTCTCCGCCGGTACCTGATAGTATTCGGCGAAGTAGTCCGAAACCAGCATGTTTTCGTCGGGTACGATTCCTTTGATGGCGGAAATGATGAATTTGCCGCTCAGGTTGGTGCGCACCTTTTTCAGGTGTTGTTTCAGGAACGGGGAAGGCGTAGCGAAGATAAGCGTGTCCGAGTTCTTGATAGCCTGGTTGATGTTAGAGAAAAAGGTGATTTTGTTCAGGTCGAATTTTACCGATGTCAGGTAACAAGGGTTGTGCCCCAAGCGCTCGAATTCGGCGATACGGTCGGGCCGACGCATATACCAATTGATGCTGTCTTGGGTCGACAAGGCGATTTTGGCCAGCGCGGTAGCCCAGCTTCCCCCGCCGATGATGGCTATTTTTCCTGGTAGATTCATACCGATAGTTTTTTATAATGAAAACCGGCAACCCGTTCCGGAGTAAACATTTTTCCGGGAAACAGATTGCCTGTCCGTTATTATTTCGCGTTCGTAATCCACGCCTCCACTTCCTCGGCGGTGGGGTTCGGTAATTCCAATTTGTATTTCTTGTTCAGTTCGCAAAGCTCCTGCCGCAGTTTGTTCGGGTTTACATCCTGCAAGCTGTCGGCGGTGAGGTAACCGGCTTTTTGCAAAGCGGGCACCCAGGCTTTGTCGATACCGAGCGCCTCGTACTTGTCGGCACCGTCTTTTTTCACGGCTTTCTCCGGACGCATCTGCGGGAAGAACAACACTTCCTGGATGGTGGTTTGTCCCGTCATCAGCATCACCAGCCGGTCCATTCCGATACCCATTCCCGAGGTGGGAGGCATTCCGTATTCGAGCGCCCGGATAAAATCCTGGTCGATGAACATCGCCTCGTCGTCGCCTTTTTCGCTCAGGCGAAGCTGCTCCTGGAACCGTTCCGCCTGGTCGATAGGGTCGTTCAGCTCGGAGTAAGCGTTACACAACTCTTTTCCGTTCACCATCAGCTCGAACCGTTCCGTTAGCTCCGGGTTGTTCCGGTGGCGCTTGGTAAGCGGCGACATTTCGATGGGGTAGTCGGTGATGAAGGTAGGCTGGATGTACTTCCCTTCGCAGCATTCACCGAATATCTCGTCGATGAGCTTGCCTTTTCCCATCGTATCGTCTATCTCCACGTGCAATTCGCGGCACACTTCGCGAAGCCGCGCTTCGTCCATGCCCGTGATGTCGATTCCGGTATGTTCCTGGATGGCGTCGATCATCGTAACCCGCTTATAGGGCGCCTTGAAGTCGATTACATGCTCGCCTACCTGCACCTGCGTGGTACCGTTCACATCCAGGCAGATTTTTTCGAGCATCTTCTCCGTGAAACGCATCATCCAGTTATAGTCTTTGTACGAAACGTAGATTTCCATACAAGTAAACTCCGGGTTGTGCGTGCGGTCCATCCCTTCGTTCCGGAAGTTCTTCGAAAACTCGTATACCCCTTCGAACCCGCCTACGATCAGCCTTTTCAGGTACAACTCGTCGGCGATGCGGAGGTAAAGCGGGATGTCGAGCGCATTGTGGTGCGTAATGAACGGGCGTGCGGCCGCGCCACCCGGAATGGATTGCAGGATGGGAGTTTCCACCTCCATGTACCCTTGCGCGTTGAAATATTCGCGCATCGAGTTGTACACTTTGGTGCGTTTGATAAAAATATCCTTGATGCCGTCGTTCACCACCAGGTCTACGTACCGCTGGCGGTAGCGCTGTTCCGGGTCGGCGAAGCCGTCGTACACTACGCCGTCTTTCATTTTTACTACCGGAAGCGGGCGGAGCGACTTCGATAAAACGGTCAACTCGCGGGCATGGATGGATATTTCGCCCATCTGGGTACGGAATACGTAGCCTTTTACGCCCACGAAATCGCCGATGTCGAGCAGCTTTTTAAATACGGTGTTATACAGTTCTTTGTCTTCACCCGGACAGATGTCGTCGCGGGATATATATATTTGTATCCTGCCTTTCGAATCCTGCAACTCCATGAACGAGGCTTTTCCCATGATACGCCGGCTCATGATACGGCCGGCTACGGCTACTTCGCGGGGTTCGTCGTCGTCGTTGAATGCGGCTTTTATTTCGGCAGAAAATGCGTTGGTTGTATACTCGGCTGCGGGATAAGGGTCTATTCCCGTCCGGCGCATTTGCTCCAGGCTGTTACGCCTTACGATTTCCTGTTCGCTCAGTTCTAATAGATTCATTCCAATGTATTTTGCAAATATTCCGCAAAAGTACAAAACTTTGCTCTTATTGTCCTATTTTCAGGCGCCTAAAATTAACGTAGTGCGGCGTTTTGCCGTTATTTTCTCTTTCCGTAAACCGCTGCGCAGGTTTCGTAGAGGCCGGTCGGCAAGAAAAAACGGATGTCTTTTCCGTTTGCCAGGGCGTGGCGGATAAAGGTGGAGGAAATTTCGATAAGCGGAGCGCCGACCGGGCGGATATTCGGATATTCGGGCGGAACGGTTACGGAAAATCCTTTCCGGGGGTAAATCAACAGGTTATACTGCTCCATCAGCCGCCGGTATTCTTTCCACAGCGGGAGAGCTTCCCAGTTGTCGGCTCCTAAAATAAAATAGAAGCTCCGTTCGGGATAGGCCGCCTGCAAAGCGTCGAGCGTATCGATCGTATAAGAGGGGAGAGGGAGGCGGAATTCGAAGTCGCTGGCTACGAACCGGGGATAGCCGGCTATCGCTTTTTCAACCAAGCGGAAGCGGACGGCGTCGCCGGCCAGTTCGTCGCGCTGCTTCAACGGGTTATGAGGAGTAACCATAAACCATATTTCGTCGAGCCCTTCGAACTCGCACAAATAATTGGCGAGCGCCAGGT